>JABSQI010000030.1 GCA_013215905.1 Legionellales bacterium
CCTGTTCCAAAACATTGTAACAAGAAAAGAAAAATTATTAAAGATTCAGGTTATAGGAGCTTTAAACTAAATAAGGATGAATTATGGATGAAAACGCAGAAAAAACAGTTAAATTATTGATGAAGCCTTTAGACAAATATTTTGCACAAAAGAGCGTTATGGAAATAATAGCCAATAAGCCATGTAAGATTGATTTAGAACATGATGGTATTGGTTGGAGAAGCTATCAAGATCCAGAACTTGATCTTGATTTTTGGGAATCACTAACAAGGGTAGTCGCCAATGTAAATAAAATTGAATTTGAAGATATTAGTATGCCGAAAGTTTCAGCTAGCTTGCCGGGGAATCATAGATTAGAAGCTGCTATTGGTTCATCTGTTATATCAGGACTAACAATTACAATTCGGGTAAAGCGTGACATTAAAGTGAAACTAGATTCTTTTGGAATTTCAGATGAAATAATCCAGACATTAGTAGAGCTAATTAACGATAAAAAAAGAATTTTGCTGGTTGGAAGTACAAACTCTGGCAAAACTACATTTTTAAATACACTGCTAGATTATATTGAAGAGCCAGACGCAAAAAGATTTGTAACTGTAGAGGATGCAGCAGAAATAAAACTGCCATCTACTAATTTATCTGTCCAACATCTAGTAAACAGACACGCAGGTGATCCAACGAATCAATATAACAGTGTATGTGATAGTATCGTACGTCAAAGACCAGACTATATTATTCTTGGTGAAATATCTATCCATAATACTTTGCCTTTTTTGAATTTAGTTAATTCTGGACATGGGGTACTTACTACCATTCATGCTAATAGCCCAAAAGAAGCTATTCAAAAAAAATTCCCAGTTAATATGAAGTTAGCAGGGCGAGGTATTGCAGATTCAGATGAATTAATTATGGATGGGTTGGATGTTGTTATTCAACTCAAAAGAACTAACCAAGGTGGCAAATATGTTAGTGAGATTTTTTATCCTAAAACTAAAAAGTCTATTAAATTTACACCACCCAAGAAGAAAATAAAGGCTGCTTAAAATATATGATTTTATCTAACAATATACAACGATGCTTAAATGAGATAGAAAATAGCTTACTCCCAGATAAAAGTTACTTTTTCTATAGCTCTAAATATGTACTTGGGGCTAATGATATTGAACTTCAGAAAGTCACAAATTTTTGCAGAAATCGTTTTGGGGTATCACTCCCAGAGGATTATTTAAACCTATTGAAGATTAAAAATGGCTTTGAGTATTCTGGTATGCGGATATTTGGCACTAATGAAATAATAAAGAATGACCAATATGAAATTTTAGGCTTCATTGAGGAAAACAGAGACTATGCAGAACAGTTCAATTGTCAATACGTAGTTTTCGGTCAATGTGATTGTGATATCTTAATTTTTAATATCCATGACAGAAAGTTCTATCGCTGTGATCATATTAATTTGTGTGAATGTTATGACACTTTTAGTGACATGGTTGATGATGTTTTACATTATTTATTTTAGGAGAATATGAAAAAATTATGTTAGATGAAATGATGGAGCGTGTAAAAAAAGGACATTATGAAGCTATGTATGAAATAGCTGAATATTATTATAGTGAGGATGATACAGATATTGGTGATGTTTGGCTTGTTAGGGCTGCTAAACATGGAGTGCCTAAAGCATTAGAGCATGTCGGGAAATATCATGAACAGGGAGTTAGAAATTTCAAGCATGATGCTAACTTAGCCCATAGGTATTTTGAAGCTGCTAACTTTTTCTATGTTGAGTATTGGGGCTGTTCTAATGATTGTACATACTCTAGAGATTTAATGAAAAAATATTATAACAATGATGGGTTTTCAGTAGAGGAGCTACAAACAAAGGCTGAAAATGGATGCTGTGATTCACAATTTGCTTATGGCTTATACCTTGCTAGTGGTTATGGAGTTGATGATACCAATGATATTAACAGGAAAGAAGCTGGAGAATTATTAATTAAAGCTGCAAGAAATGGCTGTAAATATGCCCAGTGGCATTTAGGGGATATTTGGGATTCTATTTATTGTTTGAGTCGCAGCAATGATGATGCTGAATATGTAGCTCAACGTTGTTGGTGTGCTAGCTTTAAACTTGGGTGGTGCTTCTATCTTGGCATAGGAGTTAAACAAAATCTTGTGAAAGCTCGTGAATTATGGTTACTTGCTTTAAAACAGCTTGGCGAGGTTGGCACTCGGTATACTGATTCTTGTTATTCCGAGGAAGCTAGAAAAAAATATTTAGACATTGTTCTTAGTAATATAACTGTTTTTGAAGATGAACAAGCAGCTTCAGAAATTAGGAATATTTTTAAGGATGGGATTGGTTTTAGTTGTTGTTGTATCGGTGATGGTTGTGGAAATTTTGGATATCATAACTCAGGGGTTATGCGATTAGTTGGAGAAAAAGCACGAGCATTAAAACAGGCAAGAAATGGTGATTTTAATGCAATGTGTCAAATATATCTTATTAGTAAAAAGATTCAAGAAAAACCTATGTTTAGTGATTATGATGTAGGTTTAAATTGGTTAAAACAAGCTGTTGCCAATAATAACCCCAAAGCACAATATCACATGGCAAGGGTTTGTTACCCAGATGATAAGAAGCAAGCCTATAAATTATTAGTTAGCTCTGCCAAACAAAGCTATATCCCTTCTTTGTATATCCTTGAATTATATTTTGGGCATTCTAAGAGCAGTTACAAACCTATGGATTTTACTATTGATATTAATAAGAAGGTGAAACATGGACATAAATAAGTTAATAACAAAAGCTCAACAAGGCGAATATGATGCCATGTATAGTATTTGGAAATTAACTTGTGAATCTAGAGGGTCATTAGATGCTGACAATATCCCAATAGTGTCATCAAAAGAGTGGTTATTAAAATCAGCTAAAGGCGGTTATGTTTTAGCGCAATATGCGCTTGGGTTATGTTATATGGAAGAATATGACATTCACGAGATAGATCCGAATGCTTTTTGTTATGAATGTTTTACAAATAAGTATTGTCATTGCAAGAGCAACGAAAAATTAAATGCATATATTCCAGATAATTATGATTTTGGTTTCGAAAAAGATGTAGATAAATCCCTGTATTGGTTAATCAAAGCTGCTAGGCAAAAACATTTGCCAGCTATAGCTATGTTAGATATTCATTACGGTCACATGGTAGATATTAATATTAAATTAGAAGAGGTCGCATGAGTAAAAATAAATTAGAAGTAAAGGAATTAGAAAAGAACATGCTTGATATATACAACCAGATTGCTGCAAAAGCACGTAATGGTGATTTAGATTCATGTTTTATTATAGGATTAATATTTGAGAATTTACAGACTTTCAATGATGAGAAAAAAGCATTTGCAATCTTTAAAGATTTAGCTAAATGCGGATACAGACCAGCTATCATAAAGGTTGCTGTTAGTTTATTTCAAGGATGTGGCGTTAAACAAAATTTTCTAAAGGCATATAAATTATTTGCTGAACTAGCAAAGGATGATTCTGATATCAGAGATATCTGTATTGCATGGGCTGCATTTGAGTTTAATAACAAATTTGTGAAAGAGATGAAATCAGCAGCTAAATGTAAAAAAGGCTCTCAATATGTAAGAGATGCTATTTTTGGTCATGCTTACGTTAATTTATCAGAACACCTTATCCATTATATGGATTATAAGAAACTTGAAGATGCAGAATATGCTTATCGTAGATTTTCTGATGAAGAGGGAACGGCTGATTTTTTGATATCTAAAGATGATATCGATATGAGTACGATAGCACAGTTATATTATGTGGATGATGAGGATAATTGAAATATGAAGAAAGTTAATAAAGAAATACTAGGGAATATGTGTACAAAATTATTAGAAGAGTTAGAGGAGTGTAACAACTTAGATAATTTTTTAGTTTCTGTTGAGAATGTAGCAATAGAGTCGGTAGTACATTTTAGCGATGGGGTTCTGGATTTTGCAGCTAGTATTTTGCAAATAAAAAAATCTTCATTGGAAAAAAGGTTAGTTAAGAGCTTTGGATCATCTAAAGATTTTGTTGATTTTCATGTGCTTCTCAAACGTATGCGAGAGAGGCGTAAAATTAAAAACAGCAGGGGATTATGCTAAAACAGGCTTATTTTGTAATGAGAAAATTCTATAAAAAAGAAGGGCTTAGTAGTTTAGCCCTATTTTACCTAAGCCCCCTATTTTCTAAAATAATTAGCTATGTCAAGCACTTAGCAAAAATCAATCTTGTCAATATTTGCAAGCAAAAATACTTATTCACAAATTCTGTGAGTAATTGCGATAGTAACATCAAATTTTTTATGAAATACAGAGACTTAATCCAATGTTACAAAATGCTCACGGTAAAAAATAGCTCAGAGCTTGTTTTGATCAATATAGACCAAGAACTAACAGTTGTTAAAAAAACAACCTGTGATATTTTTTCTTATCGGTCATTTTTGCAGTTATTCCGGCTTCTCAGGCTATCTAGATTTAATCGAAATATTCTTATAAAAAAACATGCTTTGAGGTCAATTATTTTGGCGTTTCAGAAGCTCAATTTATTTTGGAGCTATATATACAGCGTAAAAAATAATTGGATTTATTCAAAATTACCATTTTTTGCCGGTTATGTGCGCAAAACATGCTTAAATCGCTTGTTCTGGCACATTCTAACCCCAAGTGCAAAAAATGATTAAAATAGTAACAGTCATTATAAAGGAGAATTGCACATGGGTACATACTACAAACAATTAGACATAATGGATAGGGTACATCTACAACATATGTTAGAAAAAGGAATGAGAAAATCAGAGATAGCTAAATTATTAGGTTTTGATGTCTCAACAATCTATCGAGAAATACAAAGAAACATTCACATGTTTCGAGGGAATACTACAGTTAACAATAAGTACTATGCTTATCATCATAGCTTTGCGCAAGATAAAGCAAATAATAGAAGGTATAAGACACCAAGGAAGTTAGATTTAGATAAAGATTTAAGGGAGTATGTATTGAAGAAATTACAACAGTTTTGGTCACCTAAGCAAATAGAAGGGCGATTAAAGCTAGAAAATAAGCTTAATAATGTGACTCATGAGACTATATATCAATATATCTATAGAAAATGTCACAATAGGTATAGATATAGTAAATATTTTCGTCGCAAGAGAATAAATAGACTTTCAAGATGTAGTAGAAGGAATCGGATTATTCCAGAAGAACTGTTAATAAGAAATAGACCTATAGAAATATTAAAAAGAGAATCCATTGGTCACTGGGAGTGTGATTTAATGATGTTTAGTCAAGGAACTAAATGTAACTTAATAACACTTCGAGAGAGAAAAACACGTTATCTAATTGCCATTAAGAATAATAATAAGAAAGCTCTAGAAACAGCAATGAATATTATAAGAAGGCTAAAGCAATTTAGTAGTGATTATGTTAAATCAATTACATTTGATCAGGGAAGTGAATTTTTAAGATATGACTGGTTAACAAAGATATTAGGAGTAGATGTATATTTTTGTAATCCAGCGTCACCTCATCAAAAAGGAGCAGTGGAGAATGCTAATAGTTTACTTAGAGTTCATCTTCCTAGAAAAACAGATATAAACTTAATAAGCCAAAGGAAAATAGATGCATTAGTTAGAAATATTAATAATAGGCCTATGGAGTGCCATAAATATCAAACTGCGTCAGAAATATTTGATAAAATCTATAAGACTTAATGTTATCTTAGCAAGTTACAAAAAAATACAAATATGTTAAAATATATATAAAATAATAATAACTAGGAGAAAAATATGTTAAAAAAAATTTTTATAACAACAATTACTTTGTTTTCTTTTATGCACCTAAGCTTTTCAACAAATTTGCGTTATGTAAATAACTACACTAAAAAAGATATACGCTTCAAAACTTCTGCTGTATATTATCTAAAATCAGGATATAAAGGATATTCTGGTAGTGTTGATATAGATAAAGTAATTTCTAGTGGTTCTAGAATTTTTATTCCTTATGAAGTTAAGCAAAAAGACCCAAGGAGTGCTGAGATAGTTCTTACGACTATCCCTAATCTTCCATCTAAAGTAATAGTAGATGGTCAAGAAACAACGATAAATTGGGTTGGAAAGAATATTGTTAACCTTGATAAACAAAAATATGGAGCACAAAGATTAGATACTTCGAAGGAAAAATATAAAGGAGGATATTCTGTATTTTTAAAAAATTATAGAATGGAAAATATAAATGGCAAATTACAACCTGTGGTAGATATAGAATTTATTGCTGGAGATTTGACTTAATTTAATAAAAAATAATTCATCTGTGTATCTTTATTAATTTAACTTTAGTGAAATTTTAGATTTTACTCACGAACTTAATGAGATACACAGAGATTTAAAAGATTACTGGATTTATCCACAAGAACGTAGTATGGTAGAACATAAGAACAACAACTTAACGCTATATTTGTTGCACTTAGAGTTTGATTTCGTCCCACTGACAATAAATCCAGTAAGCAAAGTTACTGGATTTTAAATTGAATTTGGAAACCTGAATTCAACTCGCAACTGCAATAATATTAGTGTTAAATTGTTGTTTGTTCGATTTACTCTACTCTTAAGTTGTTAATAAGTCCAGTAATTAATTTGTGTGTTTTATCAAATCCTATTTAAAATTTGAAATTTCCTTCTACAACGGAAGTACCATCTAGTGAGCCTGTATTGATATTATTGTTCTCTACCAAATTTCTACTACCAAAATAAATAGCGTATGAATGATCTGTAACAGAACCATGATTTTCATTATGTTTTAATACTGAATCAAGAGAAGTGCTTAATATTCCACATGAATATTCCTTAACATCTAATTTATTTATATTATTTAATATTTTTGATTTATTAGCATACTGAACAATACCACTTGCATCTCTTTTTAAAATTCCATGATTTATATTACTATCCATTGTGCTATTTTCTGCATAGTATGTTATGCCAGTAGATATTCCTATTATGGGGTGACTATTTATTGTGCCATAATTCTCGTTGTAGTATAAAAATGAATTATTGATAATAATACCAGCAATCCCAAACTGACCCTTTTTTAAATTTTGATTATTACGACAATATTCAATCGTGCTATTAGAAGATAGTCCAACCAGCCCAGCTGCGCCTGTTGTTCGTCCTGATGTATCAGGATTTTTTCTCCAGCTATCTGAAATTAAATAACCTATATAGCTATTATCAATGTATTTAAATATAGCTTCAGAGATTAATACACTTTGTGTATCTATAGCATACGAAGATATACCAGGTATTATTCTTAATCTAGTAATTTCAACACTATCAGCCGTAGAAGTTGCAGGCAACACAAAGTTTTTGAATGATTTCCTTTGTTGAGATATCTTGGTAATAGAGCCATTAGAAATGGTTAAATCAACTCCCGTTATATATAAATCTTTAATTGGATTATCTTTAGTTCCATATACATCAACAACTGTATTGCCAAAATCTATATCTTCTGCAACTCCTATGAATTTATCTCCTCTATCCATAGCAGTCTTAAATCCATTAGAATCCCTAACTATGGTTAAATCCTGTCTTTCTAAATTCTCTATCTCAGTAGCCGTAGAGGTAATAGCGTCTATGTCTCTAATTGGCATCTGTGTCATCTTGCTCTCTAAGTCATAAGGGGACTTAGTCTTTGAGCCTATGGCAAATCTAATGCCAAATCCTACATAGAAATTTGTCTTTCTTATCTTGTCATATTTAAACTCTGTATTTAATGTTAACCAATCAAGTGGTCTTGATTCTAATCTAAATTGAGGCCCGATTATCTTTCTTGTCTTAGCCGTAAAGTAATATCCTCCTAAATACATATTTAATAGACTCTCCTTTGAAGTAACCCCCATTTCAAAATCTAAACCACTAAATGCCCTCTCAATTACTGATATTGTCGATGTTTCTATAAATACATTGGATGAATCATGACTTAATTCTCCAAACTTCTTCTTTGAGGACAAGGTAAATTTATTGGTTATTGGAAGATAACCATTCATCCTTAGCTCAAATAATTCCCGTAGATATTCACAACCTATAGTAAACTGATGAACTGTATTCTTATTGCTTGTTCTTCGAATATCATAATATAGATAACTACCTAGAATTTGCTTTCCTTTCAATAGTCTATAACCTACTCCTAGATTGCCTTCCTTAGATGAACCGCTATCTTGCATCAATATCATATTGGCAAAGATTAATTGCTTCTTTCCATGCTTTATTGGCTGTAAGATACTTAACCTTCCTATATGTCTTTCACCTACACGATAAAAGGCTTCTACTTGGCTGCTGTATTTTCCAAAACAAGTGCTTGATATAACTAATAATATAGAAAAGACAACAAGGCGGTGGTTCATAGAGCAATTTAGAACTTAATTGCTCTATATTTAATTATAAACGTCTTGTTTTGTCAAGATTAGGTTAAGAGAATAGTACGATAATCCCATATACTGCTAGGTTTTTCTATAACCAGACTTGAGTGTTCGATAAGAATATTTTTTACTTTATTATCCCCGCATTAGGAATCCAAGACCGTATTTTTATGCACGTTCGTTCCAGAAGACCCAATTTCTTTTTGTAAAATAATATTGTCAATATGTGTTTCTAGATCTTGGCAAATATCTTTGGCTTTTTCCAGAAAATCCGCAATTTTCAATTTTTTAATGTCACAATCTTCAATATTTGTTAGTGAGGTTTTATTATTTAATTCGATATACTGAAAATATTTATCTCTAACAGTATTTAAATTATCGAACAACTCACCTTTTTTTATTTCCTCAATTTTATATAATAATAAAATAAGAGGGTCTATATTAATATTATAGCTGCAATCTTCTATTATATTATTTAATAAAACACATAGTTTTTTAATGGCTACTTTAAATGTTTCATTATTTAAGCATAGCAAATATATACTTGCAGCCTTACGTTCATCTTTGGGAGAATTGGGAGAAGTAGAATAGTAAATAGCTTGAATGCCAAATAAAATATTCTTTAAATCTTTAAGGCTTTTTTGATATTCTTTTATAGTGTGTTCTTTTAAAATATTCATTTATTTAATTTCCTTATAGTTTGTGAAAATACCTCATTAGATTTCTTATATCCTAATGTTTTTATAGAACTATTATTTAATTTGTCCTCAATTAATTTTAAATAAGTGTTAGTAATATTTCTAAGTGAGCTGCCCTTATTTATATATTGCCTGAGAAGACCATTAGTATTTTCATTTAATCCACGCTCCCATGATGAATATGGATGAGAAAAATAGATTTTTTTTGCTGATTTTCTCATGAGCAACAATTTCTGTTCCATTATCAGATATTATAGTATATACAATATCTGAATACATCTTTAAATTATTAATGGTAGATTTAGACACTAATTTAACAGCTTTTCTGGCAACCTTTCCAAAAATAGTTTTCTTTGACAACCTCTCTACTATAGTATCTATTGCCGTAGTTTTGTTTTTATCCATGACAGTATCTATTTCCCAGTATCCTATAAGCTTCTTTAAGTCAGCAATCTTTGGTCTTTTATCTATTGAAACTCTATTATTAACCTAGTATTCTACCTTAGGACTGCCCTACCTCTTTCTATATCTTTTCCTTTGATGTCTGAGTTGTTTATATAACTTACCACCCTGTTTTTTGTCTTCAAGGATGTATTTATATATCCACTAGTGACTTAAGAAAAATAAGTTATGTCTTTTAGCATAACATTCGGCATAATCTGGCTTATATTGCCATAAACCTAATTTTGTTCTCTCAAAGGTTGCTTTCCTTTGTAGCTCCCAAGTTTTTGTTGACCTGTATACTCCTATCTCTTTTGCTATTCATCACCTTTTTCTAAAGCAGAGGATATCATTTTTGTAAATGTTGGTACAAGCACATAATGGCGGAAAAGCTACATTCGTTTAGCATATAACATTTTGTTTTGAAATATAGAATATGTAAGATTAAAACCTATCTATTTTAAATGGTAATTCTATTTCTGGTTCATTACCGTCACGATGAATAGTGCCTTCAACCATAACATAAAATTTTTCTGGAAGCGATTCATTGTGGGTGGATGATTGGATCTCCATAGTTTCAATAGGAATATAATCATCTATAAATTGCGTGAAAATGTTGGAATTTGGTATTGTTTTTGTCGAGTGTTGAAAGACTCCTCTAAGCCAAAATCTCATGACTATATCTATTATTCCTGCCTTAATTACAGGATTGATTTGATATTGGAGGATAAATTTGTCAACTTTTTTATCAATATTGCAAGAGTACACTTTGTTGTTAAGAGTTATTCTTTCACCATCACTAAAAACTACAATAAATGCATCTTTGTCTGTTAATTGTGAGGCAAATGCTCCTGAAAGTCTAATATCTGCCCCAAAGCAGTAGGTTGTCGATATTATGGTTAATAACATTACCTTCAATATATTTTTTTTATTCATAGCTTCCTTATGCTTTTTATCACTCAATAATAATACTCAAAAATATTTATCTAAGGCAAATATTTATATGTAAATTTTAGATTATGTACAAAGGTTTGTATTGTATTTTAGTAACACTAAACTTAGATTTTCTGCAAGATAACTACAATTGATAATTGTAGTTATCAGTCTTTTTAAAATATGTTGCTATATGCTATTAAATTCACATAGAAAAGTCTACTTTAGTTATCTTTTGCACTTAGGGTTAGATGTGCTGTGTATTACAAAATAACTAATTGACCAATAACGCTTGATTTATTTTACCACAAATGTTCTAATTTTAGACTAATAATAACTATGAATTGGAGAATAAAATGAAGATAATAAAAATCACTATCGTTTCGCTAATCACCATTATAACTATATTATGTAATGTGGCCTCTGCAGTAACTCTAAGGTTTGTTCAGACTGATGATAGTCCTGTAAATCATCATAATCCATTTCATTCTTATACTCATGTGCTAGATATAAAAGTGGTTACTAATAAACAAACCTTTAATAACCATATTGAAGATCCATTAAACATACAACAAGAAAAGCAACTTCCATATGGCCAAAGCAGCTCTCCACTGTAAAGCCCCCATTTTTAGGACAGTTCATAACTGGAATTTCATAGCTTAAATTATACTCAATTAATACTCCTCATACGTTTATTAGCAAAATCAATGGGTGATAAATTGCCAAGAGATTGATGTGGCCTCTCATAATTGTATTTTTTGATCCATTCATCAGTTAATTTTTGTACCTGTTCTAAATTCATAAATACATAAGCATCTAAAATATCACCTCGATATGTCTTATTAAATCTTTCGATAAAAGCATTCTGTGCTGGTTTGCCTGGTTGAATATGATGTATACGAATACCTTTAGCAACAGCCCATTTCATAAGATGTTTTGAAATAAATTCTGGACCATTATCAACTCTAATATTATCTGGATATCCTCTAGTTATAGCAATATCATCTATAAGGTTAGTTACAAATGCTGATGGAATAGAAAACGCAATAGTTATAGATAATGCTTCTCTATTAAAATCATCAATAATATTAATAGTACGAAATTTCACTCCATTATATAAAGCGTCACTCATAAAGTCCATTGACCAATAGAAATTAGGAACAATTGGCTGTAATAGTACTTCA
>JABSQI010000300.1 GCA_013215905.1 Legionellales bacterium
GGTCGGGTGGTAAGTTAGTTCTTGTTCCAGCTCGTAATACTTCTCGGGAATGTAGAAAGTGTCATCACATAGCAAAAGAAAATCGCAAATCTCAAGCAGTTTTCAAATGTGTTAAGTGTGGGCATACAGAAAATGCAGATGTTAACGCATCTTGTAACATATTAGCGGCAGGTAGGGCCGTGTTAGCTCATGGAGATATTAACTCGGTTGCGAGTTAAGCCTGAGAATCCCCTTCCTTCAGGTGGGGGAGCCTTCAAGTAGTCACTCGGTTAGTACCCCGCGTCTTTGTCGAAAATTGTAACAGACAAAACAAGCCAGACTTGGTGCTATGCTAGGGCCTAAAATAATGTACTTTCCTATCTACATATTTCATCGGTTTTAGCATGTCACCATTTCTATTTTCTGTTTGTTTTGCTAGGCAATATGTGCACTTAAAGTCGCTTTAGTATGATGCTATATTCATTGCATGAAGGCAATATCAGTTAGCATATCCAGTCGTGTGACAGTCGAGGTTGGCCCAATTGAAATCGACAAGATTGATGGGCTCATCGAAAAAATATCTCGAAATTTTCTCGAAAAAGCTTCATTCAAAATCTTTGATTACAGCCCTTCCTCAAAATTTGTTCACCCAGTCAATGCTGTTGTTAGAATCAAATCACTGATTCGAAACTAATAATCTTGCTTTAGCACATTGGGAATTTTTCAAAATATTTTGTTACGTATGATCGATCTTTCGAATCCTTGTATATCTCCGAAAAGATCATCTTGGAATCATTTTTTGCTCTCGAAAATACAAGATCATTAATGTATTAATTTTCTTTTAAAAATTCACAGAAATAATAGAATGATTGTATAAAAGAAAGACTCGGAACAATCTTAATCGCAAAAAACCCCATGTAGGTGTCCATTACAAATCGTTCCAAATCTTTTCTATCGAAACTAAATAAATTCCATGAGTCAACATTTTTTGTTTCCAACCTGTGGAACAGATAAACCAGAACGAGGGTTGAAAGGTAATGTGCTGTCAGCCACTTTTTATTCTTACTTTCGTGTAAATAGACTTCGAATTTAATTTTTAATTTTTGGCAAAAATCACTAATGTCGGATGAAGTGTCTAATGTTAATTCTGGATCATCATAATACATACACCTTGAACGATATAACCAGAATGATTTTTCAGTATTAATTTCTAGTTCTGGAATTATGGATGATATTTCTTTCATTTCATCGATCATTAAATCCATATCTTTTTCTGTGAAATTTGGCTTTATATACTTATAAAAGCAATTGTAAACAATAGGTTCTACAAAATCATCAGCGCCCATAACTTTACTTGAGTAAAAGATATTAGGATAAATATCTTTCAATAAATCAACACATAAATCGGGCTGATTTAAGTATATCAAAGAATCTGTAACTCTATCTAACTCATCAATTTGATGATCAGGGTATTCCTGATAAATATCAAAATAATTTTTAATTTCCTCATAGTTCTGTCTATGAGTCAACGAATACTCAATTAAGTCTCGATCATAAAATTGACCGCTTAGCTTGTAGCCTTCTATGCAATTTTCGCGGTACCATAACAAGAAGTCTATATATTCATTATATTTGTCTGTACGTAATGCCTCAGCTCCTATTTCAAATAGGATTTCATGGTGTAGGTCCATATTTGGTGCTAATTCGGGATGTTCTTTAAGAAATGATTTTATCATTTCAAGACATTTACTAACCTTAATTTTTCCTTTATAAAATGGACTCATGTTTTCCCACCACATATTAACAAGATTATCTTGATCTGAGGAAATTTTGGGGATGTTCTCGATATATTTCTTACATGGGTATTTTTTATTCAAAATTTATCTCCTTAAATTTGTAATGTAAATTCGATGGCCTAGTACTGCTCTGGAGGCTTTCCCTTCTTTTCCAATAATTTTGCTTCATTGATTTCAGAAAAGTCTATGAGGGGTCTATGATACTGTTTGGATGGACAGGATGCTATTCAAACTCTTAGAAACAATATCAGTGGTAAATTTAAGTATCATAAAATAAAGCTATGAACTTTCAAGAGAAAATGACTTTTTCAGGAGAAAAATCTTTCGTGAAAAACTCGATGGATATCTCGAGATTTTGGCTTTTTTCGAATTTGTGTGGAAAGTTGAGGTAAGATTATTCCGATTTGCGGTAGAGGGCGAAAAATATCCACTGACTTGAAGCGGCTATATTTTTGGGATTTCTGCAAGATTTTTCCATCGAAAAGTGGGATCATTCGAACCATCTCAATCAGAGCGTTCAAGATTGATACCGAAAATATCAAAAACTATTGTACTCTATCTCACATTGAAAACCCTAAGTATTGAGATATCACATTAATATTCTTTGTATAGCATATTACTTAAAGATAAGGGAAAAATATTTTTTATTTTAAAAGAACTGAGCGTTGCGTAGCGAGCGGGGACTGCTAGTATATATATCTAGTATATTAAAGATGTAAGTGTGTGTGTGTGTGTGTGTGTGTGGGTTTGTAACGCTTTAGTGTGCGAAACTGAGAGGAGATGAATAAATTCTGACAAGTCCTACCCCTAGGTTATCGACCCTTGCGATGCTTTGTATATGCTTCGTTTTTTCTGGGGAGGACACATTCCGGATATTATATGAATGACGAGTCTATACACGGGTAAGTGAAAAAATATCAAAAAATACGGTACTCTATCTCACATTGAAAACCCTAAGTATT
>JABSQI010000301.1 GCA_013215905.1 Legionellales bacterium
CAACATTTTTTGGTAAGGGTACATCTTCTTGATATTCTGCAATCACTTTTTTACAAGGAATTAGTTTATAATCAGTATTATTTATATATTTTGATTCATCATCGACGGCGGACGCGCGCCGCGCGTGGGGGTCGCCTTGGGAACCATGAAAACTTTTAAATGAACCTTTTTGTAACCATGTATGCATAAAAACATCAACATTAAATCCATTTTCTAGCAACACATCTATTAAATTTAGTTTAGTAGATTCCCATGTATATTTACATGACCTTCCCGCACAACCATGAAATAATATGGCAATTTTATATCCAGGTGTTTCTTGAGTAATTTTATTAAAAATAGGACATTTTTCCGGAAAATCTGACTCACTTAACATATTTTCCTAGATTTTGTGATTTTTATACCATTATTCTTCCAGCCATCGAGAATTATTTAAAGTCCACTGAACAGTTTTTTTTAATGATTCTTCAAAAGTTAGGGGTAAGTTAAAACCTAAATTAAATAATTTGCTACCATCTAAGCCGTATCTTAAATCATGCCCAGGTCTATTAGTATGAAAATCGACCATTTCGTAGTTTAATTCTTTATTCATTATTTTAGCAATCATCTGAGCCATTCCTAGATTACTAATTTCTTTTTCCCCCGAAATGTTATATTTTTCACCTATAATACCATTTTTTATTAAAAATAAAACTGCATTGGCTATATTTCTCGCATGGATATAAAAACGCGTTCCCGAAGTTTTTTTATCAGGATAACTATGAATATAAATTTTTTCGTTATTTAATATTTTTTTAATACACAGTGGTATAAATTTTTCTATATGTTGTCTTTCGCCAAATGCATTCATAACATTTACTATTATTAAAGGTACTTTATAGGTATTTTCATAAGATATACATATTTGCTCCGCCGAAGATTTTGACGCAGAATAAGGGTTGGTGGGTTTATGTCTTTCCCATTCCTTAAACAATTTATTATTGAGTGCCGGTCCAAATACTTCATCTGTGCTAAAATAAAAAAAATGTTTTAACTTTGGTAAATGTCTAGCAAATTCTAATAAATTTACTGTACTATTTATATTATTATTTATCACAAATATGGGGTCTTTTATACTATTGTCAACATGGGTTTCCGCAGCCATATGGATTATATAATCAACATCATCCCCTATTTCTTTTTTTATTCCTTCGGATATAGGTAGTATTAAATCGATGGTAAATATTTTAATTCTATCTTTATATTTATCAAATATATTGGTATTTTTCAATCTATCCAATCCCATACTGGCATAAGACAATTTATCTAAAATTATTATTTCCCAATCTGTATTAAGACATAAATGCTCTACAAAATGATGTCCAATAAAACCGCAGCCGCCTGTAATAATAATTTTTGTCATATATTTGTATTAAATGTATTGTTATTAAATAGTTTTATTTTAGTGGCTTTAGAAACTGCACCGCCTTCGGCGGCGCGCGCAGCGTGCAAAGGTTTAAAAGTAATATAATGCAATGCAAAGCATTATGTTAAGTTTATTTAAAGTTTTCATGAGTAAAGACGTGTTACTTCCATTAAACAAAGTATTAATGTCAGGGTTTGTAACCCAAGGACAACAAGTTGAAAAATTTGAACGAGAATTAAAAAAATATATAGGTAATCCTTACATTTTAACCCTAAACTCTGCCACTTCGGGGTTGACGTTGGCGCTTAGACTTTTAAAAAAAAAAGACGAATCTTTAAATTGGCCCGGGTTTAATGATAAAGAAGATATTGTATTAACTCCTGCGTTAACATGTTTTGCGACCACGGCTGCTCTTTTGGCTAATAATGTTAATCTCGGTTGGCTTGATGTTGATTTGGATACAGGAAACATATGCTTAGCAGATCTAAAAAACAAACTAAGCGAAAAAACCAAAATAATATATTTAGTCCATTGGGGTGGAAACCCTGTCGATTTAGATAAATTAAAAGACTTACAGGAGTATTGTTTAGAAAAATTTAAATTTAAACCAATGATAGTGGAAGATTGTGCTCATTCTTTTGGTACCGAATTTAATCAAACAAAAATAGGGAGTAATAGCGAAAACATATGTGTGTTTAGTTTGCAAGCAATCAAATCTTTAACAACGGGAGATGGTGGAATAATAACCTTACCCAATGAAAAATTATATAATAGATGCAAATTATTAAGATGGTACGGAATAGATAGAGAAAAGAGAAATTATAAAGGCAAAGATTTTAGACTAGAAAATGATGTTATTGAATATGGTTATAAATTCCATATGAATGACATCAACGCTACTATAGGTTTATATAATTTGCCCCATATAGATGGGTTATTAAAAAAGAATAGAGAAAATGCAAACTATTTCAATAGTTGCAAGCAACTAAAAGATATAGAAGACATTAGATTTTTGAACTTAAAAAATAAGGTTAAAAGCAATCCGTCTTACTGGCTTTATACCATTCGCATCTTAAACAACAAAAAGGATGAATTTATGGCAAAAATGAAAGAATTAAATATTATGACTAGCCAAGTACATAATAGAAACGATATTAACACGTGTGTAAACCAATTTAAAATTCATTTACCCAACTTGGATATACTAGAAAAAGAGTTAGTATGTATCCCTGTAGGTTGGTGGATATCCGAAAAGGATAGAAAATATATCGTAAACCAAATTAAATTATTTTTTGAACGTTCGGACGTCCGTGCTTAATTAA
>JABSQI010000302.1 GCA_013215905.1 Legionellales bacterium
TTGAGACTAATATGAAATTAAATATTTTTATTTCCTCCATGAAATCAATTATATGTAAAGACACTATTCGCATAACAATAGCCTTATTAATACATAAATACGACAACATTATACCTATTTTCTAATTCTAATAACTTTACACCATATATACTACAAATAATTAGAGCAAAATCTTCTAGATATGTTATGCAATTCTTCATAAATTTGATCTATTAGTTTTTAATATGAGAATATTATGGTAGTAGTATAAATATCAATTTATACGCTTTAGAACTAAAAGCTCATAATACATCTATTAAAGATGTCTATTTGTCGTATGGCTTAACAGTATTTAAAAATAAATCAAATGAAGAATACAAACACCATCAAACCTTGATACAGTCTAAAACTGTTGAGATCAAAAAACAGTCTTTATTAACTAATACTAATATGCCTGCAGGATTTAATAAATTGCTTCTACCTCTACCTTTAATATCAAATGACCATTCAAGATACAATTATAAATATGCCTTTTCATATAAAATATCAACTAATAATAATGATGGAGAAGAATTTATCGTTATATGTGATATTAATTTGAAAATTCTCTATCTAGAAATAAATGAAGAATTGAAAGTTAAAGCGTATGGTCTCTACAATGACTAACATACTAGCCCTATTATAATCCAATTTTATTTTTATCAAAGCGACAGCATGAACTCAATGTCATATTATAAAATTTGATATCAATAAAAACTATTAGCTTATAAAATCCTATGACTTTTCTCGTTACTAAGACTTACAAAATATGACAAATAGATTAATTATATACTATCAATATATTTATAAATCGCTATTATGCAAACATTTACATTATACTGCAATCAGGATTTCCAGGATTTTCAGGATTATAAGCTAACATAGCTCCAAGAAGCACTTCTCCTAGTTCATTATAAGGATGAGTATAACTAAATCTTGCATGTATTTGTCCATTAATAAAATTTATGTATAAATTAACTTCATCACGAGGATCTGAAATATCAGAACCACTTATAGTAATATCAAATGTATTTGCACATTCTTTAACAGTAAATCTTTCTATTTGATAAGCTAAAACAAATGGTATATTTTTCTGAAGTTCTATTCCTTTGACATTATTATGTACTTTGCTATTTTTATAAAAATTATGTGCAATCATACTAGGTTTTGGAGGAGATAGTTTTGCATCTTTAACAGCTATAGTAACTTTATAATCATGAACTCTAGTATGATCTATAGTAGTAATATCTTGATAAAAACAATTACGCCTATTACCTGCATCAATATTGTGTTCAACGACTTTGGAAGTTTTTGTATCTAGAATTTTTATTGTATATAAGTTTTTGTCTTTTTCATCTGTATGTAGTGTCAACTTAGCAGCAAATGATTGTTGCCCTAGTATCACACTTATAATAGGTAGAAGAATTTTTTTAATAATAGATGCTTTCATTTTTCCCTTTTTTTTAAAATTTATACAAACTTGAATATATTTAAAACTCCAAAACAAGTCAAGAAAAATTATTTCAATCTTTTATGTTTTATAACAATTATCGATTCTAATATACTCAATACTACTAATACTGTAAAAGTTACTAAAAAATTTAACCTATCTGATATATCAACAACTTTATCGGCCATAGAAATAATTCTGCATATAGAGTCAAAACATAAAAAAGAATATATGTACTCCAAGCTTATTAAAAGCTCTAAACTAACAACAAGCAGAACCATTCTTCTTATAATAGATTTTCGAGATACAATTAACAAAACTGTTAAAACAGATAAAATAATATATAAATATCTATGCCATAAGCAAATACTGCATGCTTGATAATCCATAGATATTTCCCAATATATAGTATTACAAACACACCAAATTGATAATAATATTGTAAACCCTTTTTCTAACTTATATCCCTTATTATTGATAGTTTTTTTATTTCTCAAACACGCTCTCAATTTATATATTAATCTTTCTTAGATTATATTTATTAATAATGAATAAATTTTTAATTTATTACTTCAATAATATCAGATTTTTTATAAACACCTAATTTATTCTTTATAGATTCAAAATGTGTTTCTACTGTTCTTCTAGAAATATGTAAAATTTCACCAGTTTTAGCAGCGGAGTGTCCCAAC
Source organism: Legionellales bacterium (assembly GCA_013215905.1). The sequence goes on from JABSQI010000302.1 coordinate 2,161, forward strand.
TGCAACATCTCAATACATTGCCACTCTCTTTTAGATATAAATTTATTTTTTTCTAAAAGTCCCAAGTTATGTAACAATTTATTTAATTGTTTTCTTTTTGAGAACGGCTCATTATTATTTTCAACAAAATAATTCTCTCTATTATCAGCAACATTAAATTTTTTGTTTCTAAAATCTGCGATTATTCTGTTATTTTCTGTTTTAAAAAACTTCAAAAACTTTTTAAACATACTAATATTGTTAACTACAGAGTTGTAAATTTCTGGCGTATTTGACCCAAAGAAATATATTCTTTGAATATTCTGATCAATTCGTTCTTGCCAAACAAATCCATGATGGATACCGAAATCTTGGCCATAGAATGCACGAGCTTGAAGATATAATAACTCATATTCTTCCCTACTTGTAAAAGCCTTAATTCCATCCTGGAAGTCTGCAGAAAAAACAAAATGCGGATCCACTTTATACCCTTTCTTATCTGCAAAAACTTCCGCAAAAGCTGGACGATTCCCTACAATTAGACCATACCCGGAACTATCAAGCTCAAGTATCCCACATTGAGT
>JABSQI010000303.1 GCA_013215905.1 Legionellales bacterium
ACCTTCTTAATTAAAGAAAGCCAATTAATATCATTCAGTAGTTCGTTTGTGAAATCTATTTCTATACCGTTAAGTGGACTTTTTATTACATGTGGAGCTGTTAGTCCCGGATCAACACTTAAGCATGATATAGGGCTTAAAACACTCTTCTCAAAATCATCATAAACAAATAGATACCTGAATTGATAGTTATTACCTTGTATAAGGTTTGATGTTTTTGATGCGTCTGAAACGTATTTTATTTTAGGCTCACAACTTGGAGGTGGTTTTATCTGACTCAACCTATCCGAATCCAAATCTAAATAATAGTTTTGTGGTACCGCTAATACATTTTGTGAAACCTCTGTAAATACTATATTCCATCCTCCAGTATTCAAAAACTCCCCTTCGACAGACTTTCCGCATGATGAAGCTTTTATAAATGTATTTAAAAGTGGGTCCTCGTTAATCGCTCTGGCTACTGCTTTAGCTACTTCCTCGTATGTTGTTTTCGTTCCTGCTGTAATAGTTATAATATCAGCATTAAACACTATTGCCGGACCAGGAGTTGTTATTATAACATGATATGTTACATCATTATTAAGCCAGTAATCTTCTGCATCTAAACCGAAATACAAATTGAATGTTCTATTCTTATTTGTATCATTTGATTTTTCAACATTTATCTTCCTTGGTGGATTAAAGTCATCCGTCCAGTATAACTTATCTTCAATTAGATTAACATGAGTTATTAACTTGTCTTTGTTAAAATTAAGCGAATCAGATACTAATATTGTTTCTACCGTTTTTGTCTTTGGAAAAAATTTAAGAATACTATGATTTGCCAAAGGGGTATTATCGTTATGGATAAAAAAGAATATGGTTTGAGTCTTTTCATCTAAGTATTCCCCAATGCAAGTGTTGTTTCCTGCAGATGGAGTAAAAACTACCTTCTCATTTCCACGAACATTCTCTATAGCTCCAATATTATCATTGTCACTAGATCCATTTCGTATATTTAAGGCTAATCTATAATCCCCTAATTCCAAGATTCTATCTTCGTTGTCAGAATTTAAGCCTCCAAATATTGGTCTTTTTTCTTCGCTGTCTGTTGCCATTATCTTCTAACTGTTGACGTTACTACTTTGTATGTCGAATCCAAATACTCATCTATAGTGAAAGAGTTTTCAAGCATTTTAAGCTTGTCATATTCAATATAATACAATTCTCTGTAATTATTCTTCTGAGACAAAGGTTTTTTGTCATTATACTGTAGTCTTCTCCAATGAATATAAGCTGTTAATGCTGGAATAACTTTTCTTGGTATAACCGTAGATCCATCTGCTTTTACACCACTTGATTTATATTCAAGTATTATTGTTCCATCTGGAAGCTCACTATCAAATACTATTTGCCTTTTTTCGTGATCGATTCTAAAATAAGCCATATTGAATCCTCCTCCTATTCCGTATCTCTCTCCTATGTACTGACCGTTCCTAAAGTGAGCTGCAAAATGAAACCCGAAATTAGGTATAAGGCTTTTTGTACCATCTACATCATCTCCAATAGATCTAAGGTCTGGTGGAACTATTTCTCCACAAGCGTCAGTTGTTCTTGGTAATAACATGTCATCGTTAAGTGTCAATGTCCATACCTGTCCATTTATTTCCACTCCTATTTTAAGATAGTCCATGAAATCATTTGGAAGGTCAACTGTTTTGTTGTCATTTATTTTTAGATATGCTACCTTGACATTTTGAGTTACAAATAAATTCAAGTCAGTGTATCCTAGATTAGCAAACTGTAAAAACCTTTGATACTGAGCCATGTCATAATCTTCAATATCTACTAAACATTGATTTACAGCGTAATCTAAATTTACAAATCCATTAGTATCTCGTGACATGGCTATTTGGTATTATTATCGTTTATTTTATCTTGTAGTGCTTCTTTAGATATCTCCATTACTTCAGCAACTTTCTCTAAAAGAGTTAATTCCATGCTTGATGGTATTGGTAATGCTTCATCTGGCTCAATGTCTTCTACTGCTCTTATAAGCTTAATTAGGACCTTCTCTAGTCCAATCTTAATGTTTTTATAGTATATCCTTCCGGCCTCTACATAATAGCTTGTTCTCCCTCCTGCGTTTCCTGCCTCAAGGTTTTTATAAATAGATGACGCTCCTGATGGAGTTTTTATAAATTCTTCGTCTTGGTTTTGTATTTCAGAAACATGTCTTATCCCCCTATCGTCTGGTAATGATGCATACTTTGATGGTAGGACTGAATAATACTCGTTTCTATTCTCATCAAGTTCTACTGTAATATCATCAGGAAAAGAAGCATTTGGAAATGCTGTAATAAAGTCTCCGTTTATATTATAAGTCCCTTCATTTCTTGACCGAAAGTAGTCTAATGTTATTAGCTGATTAACTGCTAATTCTGTTACCTTGGCAATATTGTCAGGGTGATACTTAGAGCCTACTGGTTGATCTCCTCCTCCTACAAGGTCTTGGACCAATACTGATATTTGTTCTTTAGTAATTGACATTATACTCCTTTCGTTTTAATTGTTTCAGCGTAGGCCACTACCTTCTCTTCTCTTAGGTTTATTCCAATGTAAGAAAGTATTATTCTAGCCAATTGGTTTGTTAACATTAATGGTAGCTCTATTTGAACACTGTTACCCGAGTCATACATAGCAACATCATCCACAATGGTAAAAGCCCATAATGGAGAAA
>JABSQI010000304.1 GCA_013215905.1 Legionellales bacterium
ATTATAAATGATTTTATTGATCATTGAACTATATTATAGGACTTCTACTAATTTTATTTATTTTTTTGCAATATCAATTATGGATTAGTGGTGGGAATACTTTCGAGTTAAATAGGTTCAAGAAAAAAATTATTGCTCAGTCTAAGAAAAATGAAGAATTAATAATAAGGAATCGTGAATTAGAAGCTGATATTAATGATTTGAAATACAATAGTGAAAGTATTGAGGAAATAGCAAGATCAAGACTAGGAATGATTAAAAAAGATGAAAATTATTATCATTTTCAAGACTAGGATTGATTATTCATGTGAAAGATACAGTTTTGATATAGTTTTTTGTTGATTTTTATATCTCCAACTATTAAACGTAGAATATTGTATTTCATTGTCATTTACAGCTGCAACTGCTAGACCTCTACCCATTACTGAGCATTCCTTTCCGTTGATTTTAATGCTAGCAAAGCTATTAAAGATTTTTCCTGATTTACTAATAATATTTATAGGAGTGCTATCAATGTGTATATTAATTTTAACTTCTCCTTGATTATTGTCATAAACATCTTTGACAATTTTCCCGTTTTTAAATACAGCTGCATATGAACCATAATATTGTACTTTGTCGATATTACCCCCAGCATTTTTAATCATGGAGGTTATTTTTGAAGATAGTCTCCTAGTTGCTTCTTCTCGAATCGTGATGATGAAAATTTCTGAGTTAAATTTATTATCGAAGAATTCATGCATAGAAATCATATTAGTATCTATAACTGCAGAGCTGCCACGTTTTGCAAGTAAGTTATAGAAGACTATATTTTTAAAATCTTCCATAATATTTTTTGTAGATAGTTTATTAGTAAGATTATGAGCATTAGCAGAATGTATTATTTTATGTTCAGAGTATATTTTTTCTTGAAATTTGAAATACTTATTTTTAGGTAGACCAGCCCAGTCCAGAATAAATCCTGATAGAAAAAATTGGGACATTGGTTGATCTGGTACTTTATGAGGAAGATCATAGTTAGAGTATACAAATCCTTCAACACTATGTTTTTTTAAGCTATTGTTCTTAATATTTTTAAATTTACTATTTTGCACATAGAAATTATTTATTAAATAATCATTTTGAGGTAAAGGAGGTAGATGATCCGGTGTGAATATTACAAGTGTAGGTTTTTTTCTATTTTTTACGTAATCAATAAAATTTCTAATTGATCTATCGGTAAAATGTATCCCCATAGCATATCCTTCAATTTGCTTTTTTATTTCAGGAGGAAGACTATCATTTTTTAAATTAATTTTTTTAACTTCAGGATAATTTTCATAATAGTCTTTGGAGTATGGAGTATGGTTTTGAATTGACATCATATAAACAAATTGAGGATTAGAATGTTGTTTCTCTAGAATATCTTTAGCTTCTTCTAGCATCTGGTCATCTCCGACCCAATAATTGTTACGTCTTTCCGTATGTTGCATTTTTTCAATTGATATGAAATTTTCAAATCCAAGATTGTAAATAGATTTGTTATTATTAAAAAAATCACCAGAATTTGGATGGATGTATGACGTGTTGTAACCTAGATCTTTAAGGTGAGATACTAATGTTGGGACAGAATGATAACCACAAAAATTTGAAAGGGGGTTAGTTATATTAGAAATAAAGAAATGAGGATAGCCTGTTAATATCTCGAATTCAGCGCAAGGGGTTGCCCCACCAAATACTGGTGAATATAAATTTAGGGGATTATTTTTTCTGAGTTTGTTTAATGTAGGAGTTATATTATTAGGTTCGAAATGTAAATTTGAAAGTAATTCAGGATTTAAAAATGATTCTGACACTATGACAATAATATCTGGTTGATTATTTTTAGGAATATATGGTTCTTCTACTATTTTTATCGAATCCATGATTTTTTGAGCTTCTTTATCAGTAATAAGTTCGGGATATCCTTGAAATATATAAGATAATAAACTTGCATTAAAAGATGTTATGAATCCCAATCTTTTGTAGTTTAAATGTGGGTTATTTATATCATGATTGCAGTAGTACATGGTTAATGTTGTACTAATGATAATGTAAACAATCCCACTACTAAAAAGAATCTTTCTTTTGAGACTTGAAAGTTTATTGGCCCCTAGATATTTCCAGGAAAGTATCAAAATTATTAGAGCAATAACTATACCGCCCATTAGTAAGTATAAATCTGTTGAATTAAAGTGTTTTATCCATATAGTAAATCCTTCTTTAATAACGTCTAGATCGCTACCAACAATAGGTACTCCTAAATATGAATATTTTTCATGGTTGGCAAAGAATAAAGGAGCTAAGACTAATAAGTTAATTAGCCAAGAAAACAAAAATTTGTTTGTTATAGAATAGAGTAGAAAAAAACTCGCAAGAGTAAATCCAGATGAGCAGATAAAGGCTGTTAGTTCAGGCAGGGCGCTTGGTTTCCAGGCGAGAAACTCTATTGGGGCAGCAACTAGTAATGATAAAAAAATCTTAAATAATAATGAGCTTCTGGAGTATGGTTTAGATGATTTATGCACGGGTCAATATATGGTAATTATGTTACACATTGTAATAAATATGCTAGCATTGTACATAAATTCTTCTAAAATAGCAAAATATTTTTATTAAGTTTAATTTTTTGACAATAATGGGGAAAATATTCTAATTGATGTAATTTCAAGTATTTAATGAGATATTTTA
>JABSQI010000305.1 GCA_013215905.1 Legionellales bacterium
TTTGTTGGTGGAAATATATATTATGATTTTAATGGCTTGATATCACGAAAAATTGTTCCATATATTGGTGTTGGCGCAGGTGTATCAATGTTGAATATTAAAGACAAGGCAATAAATGGTAAGTATCAAGATGGAACGGAGACAAAAATTCTATATAAAGATACTAAAATCAATGAAACTCAATTCACTTTCCAAGGTATGTTGGGAGCTAATTATTATTTCAATAAAAATATGAGTATATCATTGGAATATAGATTTAGTCATGCAAATGCATTTAAATTCAACACTGATTGGTCAAAAAATTCACCTCTAGCAGAGGACTACAAAAATAATAAACTATCGGTAAAGGATTTTGAGGATTCTCTTATAACACATTCAATTAATCTTGGTATTAAAGCAATCATTGCATAAGAAAACGGGTTCTGTCAAAACTCAGATATTGTTTGGATTCAATTTTGGCAGAGCCATTCTTAACATGTGGTGCTGATGCTTTATGAATTTTTGATTTACTATAACTATGACTTATTTCCTTTGTTCGTTTAGTTAATTGTTTTTCTTGATGGATGTATATTGAATATTAAGGAGCTATATGAAAATATCATATGCAAAAATATTAGTTTTTTTTCTACTAACTAGTATAGCATATTGTACTAATGCAACTATTATAACTAGTAATGTGCTAATAAATCAGATGATATTTTTAGATGATAGTGCAAAATTGAAAAAAATGGCGGATAGAATTATTGATGAAAAAAATCATACAGCTCTCCAAGAAATATTTGCCCAAGCATTTAAATTTGCAGTATCAAGAAAAACATTCAGATTTGAATGTTTGCAAACCTTGATAAATTTTGCTGAAAAAGGTTCTTGGAATGTTAATATACTAGATGGGGATAAAAGTTTTATAAACCATATAATTCATACAAATAACTATATTCTATTGCGCAGTGTTTTACAAAAAAATCAACAACATTCACTTGAATTTGTAATAAAAAGAGATGATATAGATTCTATTATAGAGTTAGTTGAGAAAAATGAGAATCTTGGTTTATTAAATGAAATCAAAAACTATTTACCTCAAGAACTTAGTAAATATCTGATTGTTAAATCAAACTCTAGATACAAATGGAAAATTTTACCAATACAAAAGATCAAAAATGCTGACGAACATCTACCTGATGTTGTAATTAATTGTGATAAATCTGTTGGAGTACCAGGAGATTCTGTAGAATTGTTTGTTCATTGGGTAATGACTGCAAAAGACGGATCTCAGGAGGGAGGGATTGTTAAAATAAATTTAGAAAAAGATTTCTATATTCATGAGAATGTTGGATACCATGGAGATATTTATTATAAAAGAAATGATCTAGTACCAAAATATTTAGACTTATGTATTAGAACACCAAAAGATTTAAAAACGGTGGGTTCTTGGTTAACACAGCATGCAAGAGTTACAAAAACACCAGAAATTGTTAATATTCAGGGATTTTTTAGTTTAATTTTTAATTATTTTTTACCATATGAGGGGCAAATTCAGTATAATGATAAAACTTCAGGAACAATAGAATTAATTGTAAAAAAGGCAGATGATAAATATGCTCATCAATATACCTTAGATATTGTAGATTCTGGTTTTTGGCAAATGCTATATTCCAAGCGTCATAGTCAGATAGCATTTCAGCAACTAGCAAAATCTGTTATGTCAGGCGAATTTTTTAATCATCAACACAAACATTAGGATTTTTTAAAAATAATAATCTAATATATTGATAGACAATTGTTACTGATTATATATTTTTTTAATTAAATGAGGAATGCATCCTAACCATATGATTTATACTGTATTATGTAGTTATTAACAGAACTTTGTAATTATTAAATAGCTATGGTTAAACTGTTATATTTCGAATAATCATTAAGTTATAAGATCTCAATTAAATACAAGTTTTAATAGAACCGTTATTCTTCTAGTTTCATTATCACATATCTAGAAATAATCCAAGATAATCAATTGCTTAGTACGATAGTCTAAAATTATAACTATGAATCATAAATATTCTATAATTAATATTAAAGATAAAGATTATGTATTTTCAAAAAAGAATTAATATATATCCAACTGATATGTCCGAGTGGCTTAGTCTTGTGTCAGATGCACAAACTAAGGAGGAGATATATTTGTGTGAGGATCTAGAGAGTTATCTAGTGTTTTTACTTATGCGTTTTAGCGATAATCCAACAATATTTTCTAAAGTCATGTGTTTAGAGCTTTTGGAGGTAAATTATTCAGGTAAAAAAATTGTTGAGAATAATTTACAGGAAATAGGAGATGTATGTTTAATTTTTGTTGGTTTATATCCAGAGTTAGCTAAAAGTAGAAATGTTGATAATGGTTATTATACTGCAATTGGAAAAACTGCTTATGGAACATTATCTAATCATAAAACTATCTCGAATAGAGATGTTTACAAATTACTTCATCAACAATTTACGCCAATCACAAGTATTTTACAAGCAATGCGTGATATTGGTAATGAATAATCTCTTCAATATTAACTAAGTGAATTATCGCAAAATTATTAACTGTTTTTTTCTAGTTTCTTTGGATAAAGTGTCAATCGATATAATCAGATTATACTATATTTACTAAATGAAGTTATTGTAGATTCAATTTGCTATAATAGTAGAATAAGTGTTTTACTA
>JABSQI010000306.1 GCA_013215905.1 Legionellales bacterium
AGTTGTATGTAATTGTTGAACCACAAAACAGTCAGCACTGGGGCTTGTGATGTACCATTTGGAAACAAATTTTCGTACAATTTGTATAACAGTAAAACCCTTTGTTTATAGCATATACAGAGGATTTTTAAAAAAAATAATAGTCAGTATATTACATTTATATTTCTATTTATTAATAATCCTTCTCCAAAATGTTTGTAGTATAAATCATGTTGACTGAACTTCGTTTGATTTATATCTTTTTTCTATATAATTTTTTAATGACCAATATTTACCATATTTAATATGAGTAGAAATGATTTTGCCTATTGGTACTCCAAGCGCGTGCAAATGAAAAATCTGTTCTTTATCTTTATCATACATAGATTTCTGTAACACTCCTTTTGGCTTTCCTAATTTTATGCCTTTTGCTGCTCTAGCACGAAGTCCTTCTTTAGTACGCTCAGAAATAAAATCTCTTTCCAATTCAGCTATCATAGAAAATATAGTGATTAATATTTTATTGGTAATATCATTTTGTTCATGAGGATTAATATCAAGGTTTTGCTTAATGAGGATTAATCTAGATTGTTTTTGCTTAGTAATAGTTTCGACAATATTTAGAGTTTCTTTAATTGACCGACCAAGTCTTGATAATTCTGATGCAATCACAATGTCATTTGGTGATAATTTTTCTAATAATTCATCTATACGTCTTTGTGCAGTAGATTTACGTGAGGAAATTTCAAGTTCAATCCATTCATCAATTACCAATTTATTATCCATTCCATAACGACTAATTATGTTTTTCTGACTATCTGCACTTTGTTCGTTTGTACTTACTCTGGTATATCCATAAATCATCAAAAAGTACCCGTAATTTTCTATTTTTTGTCTTAACGTAATTTATAAGGGTTTTGCTATAATATTATACTACTATATAATGCACCTTATTAATATAATTAATCCATTAATATAACGGTCGTTATTTACTCATTTTTTTAAGCTACATAATTTGTATGACACAAAATAAACATTTAATGATTTTTTCTGAACTGGAAAAATTTGCTTTATATGCTCTACCAGATTTTGATAAAGATCAACGTCGTAAATATTTTAATTTTTCAAAATCAGAAAAACAAATTATCTTCAGCAGTTCTCATATTCACATAAATATATTTTGTGCCTTGCAACTAGCTTATTTCAAAGCAAAAAAATTATTTTATAAAATTTCTTGGGATATGATACCAACAGGAGATTTGGATTTTATTATCAATACCTATTTCTTTGGACAAAATATAATTTTGAATCCAGTTAGTAAATATCACTGCTATAAACAACAAAAACTTATATTAGATCTTTTTGGCTATAAAGCTTGGACTGAAGAATATGTTACTATTCTAATAAAGCAATCAAGACAAATAATAAAGCGTGATACATCACAAAATTTTATAGCACGTGAATTACTAAACTTTCTCAACAATAAAAAAATAGTGCGTCCTGGTTATTCTACTTTACAAAATATAGTAAGTAAAACGCTCTCTGATGAACGTAATCGATTATGTGAAATAATTAACAATGAACTTAATGAAGAGAACAAACTAAAAATAGATAAATTGCTTTTAAAAGAAGACTCTTTTTCTAAATTAGCTTCTTTAAAACAAGACGCTAAGAATTTCCGATTTAAAATGATGTTAGAAGAGCGTAAAAAACATTGCATCTTAGAAGATTTATATACTATATCTCAAACAATAATATCTAAAGCTCAATTGTCTAAGCATAATATTAATTATTATACAAATCTTGCTAACCATTATACGGTATATAGTCTAAGGAACTTAAAATTTAATCAGCATTATTTATATATATTATGCTATGTCTATACTCGCTATAAGCAATTAACCGATAATTTAGTAGAAGCTTTTAACTATAACTTAAATAAATCAGCCAAAAATATTAGAGAGGAAGTAAAAGCTAACTTTACAGATGAAGCTGCCGAAGATCAGCAAAAAATAGGTCAATTAATACTATTATTTGTGGATAAAAGCTACACTGATGATTCTCTATTTAACGTAGTACGCAAAAAAGCTTTTAGTATAATGCCAAAAGAGGGCATACAGAGTTTTGGAAAGTTATTAGTAGATAAACCTCGTTTAAAAAGAGAATTTAAATGGTTACAAGTTGATAAACACCAACACAAGCATAAAAAGAATTTACGTCCTCTTTTTATGAAGCTAAAATTTACAAGTGAGTTTGCAAACAATTCTGTTATAGAGTCAGCAATATGGTTACAAAATATATTCGCTCAAGACCAAAACCTTTCCAAGCTGACTATAGATGATTGTCCCAAAGAAACTATACCAAGATACTTGCGGGAATATCTATCAGATACCAAAGAACAACTTATAGCTAATCGTTATGAATATTGGCTTTATACTAAACTCAATAGACAAATTATTAATAATCAAATTAATGTCGATAACAGTAACCTTTACGGTTCTTTTAACAAAGAATTAGTTTCTATCGAGCAAAAAAAACATATTCTTAATAAATTAGATATACCATGGTTTACATTACCATTAAGTAAACGTCTAAAAATTCTAAAAAGAGAATTAAATACTTTATGGACGCTATTCGAAAAAGGGCTTACAAATGATAAGTTTAAACATCTCAAATATGATAAAAAAACTCAGAAACTTTTACATTCAAAGCCTCCACC
>JABSQI010000307.1 GCA_013215905.1 Legionellales bacterium
ATTATTATAGTTACAAACTTGATTATTTATGTTCTATAACATATTGTTTTTTATATAAAATAAATTATATATAATTTCTAATAAATAGTACTACAATTATATTAGATCTTAGTTATTTTTATTAATCATGCTTTCTTTGGAAGAATTTCAAAAATTAAATAATCTGCTTGATAAGTGTAAAAGGCGTATTGAAAAGATAAACCGTATTCTTAATTATCAAGATGAGGTGTCAGATCCTCATCGTTTAAGAAATAATGAAGCTATCGAAAAAGATTTGTTAGATTTTTTATCTAATATTAAAAAATTTGAAAGCCAACTATTAAACCTAAAAAATCTATATATTTTAGAATTAGCACAGAAAGATGGAAAATTGGTATCTCAAAATATAGAGAATTCTCTAAAAGATAATGAGTTATTATTTGACTTACTAAGAGATAATTCAGAAGAAGATTTAGAGCAAATATTCAACAAAAATAAGAAATTAGAATTTAGTGACGTACTAGAAATATCATTAAGAATGCGAGACAGTATTGACCAATTCGATCAATTTTTGCTAAACAATTTTGATGTTCTTGATAAAGATAAAATTAAATTGGAATCTCATAATAATTCTCTTGTAAATAAAAAAGATGTTAAGTCAACTATAGATACGTAAAATATATTAAGGAAGAAAATATAGTTAGTTTCCAATGGAGTAATTAATTATATTCAGTATCAAATCTTTGTAGTAGTATTTGCATTCGCAATCCACCATATTCATTATAAGGGGTACATTTTATTGAACCTTTGTGTTTTTCTATAATGCTTTTAGCCATACTTAGTCCTAAACCATGACCAGAAATGTTACTATGCTTTGCTGCTCTAAAGAATGGTTGAAAAATTTTATTAATATCGTAATTATCTAGACCTTCACCATAATCATCTATATTAATAATTACTTTTTCTTGTATTAAATTCATTGAAATTACGGCTTGTTTCCCATATTTTATTGCGTTATTTATTAAATTAGTAAATGCAGTATTTAAAAGGTAAGTATTCGCCAAAATATGAATTCTTTTAATATTATTTAATAATTGTATATTTAAGCCAAGATCTTCATATTCTGAGACAATAGATTCTATAAAAGACACTAATTCAATTTTGTTTTCTTTGTATTCTTGATAGTTAAATTTAGCTAAATTCATCATCTCACTAAGTAAATCTGATATGTTTTGTATATTTGCTGTAACTTTACTGTTTATTTCACTATTTAGTGATGCTTTTTGAGATATTAATAACTTTATTTTTGTTAAGGGCGTATTAATTTGGTGAGATAGATTTGCAAATATAATATCTCTCTCTTTACTCATTGAATGATTCCTTTCTTGTAATTCTCTCATGGATTTAATTGCGTCCTGTACAATAGATGAACCTTTATCAGGAACTGGTATTTCTTCAATTTTCTTAAAATGCATATGATCGATTTTTTGTTTTATTTTTTTTAGAGGTGAAATGAAATTTTTATTTTCTTGAACATATAAATAAAAAACAACCAAAACAAGTATCTCTAATCCTAATGATACTATTAGCATAATAATAGTTAAGTTAAGAAGGTGATTATGAAATGCTCTGTAATACTTGAAATTAATCCATTTTCCTTCTCCTCCATAAATTGAAATTGTTTTATAAAATGCTGGTTGATTATAAAATAAATCATATAATTTATTATGGTCAACAGAATCGTAATAAAACAAACCTTCTTGTTTAGCTTGGTTTGAGTGGTTGGCTAAATTTTTATTTTCCACTAATTTAATTGGATATATAGCCTGATCTGAAATAAATGAGCTAGCATTAGATGAATGATATGAATCAATAATTTTCTTCTTTTGTTCTATAGATAAAGTTTTTACTGTTATAGTTGCTTCTATTAGCCTTGCTAGTTTTATTGAACGATAAATGTTCTGTTTATAATAACTATTATAGATTGCTTTATGTAACAAATAGCAATTGAACAAAATACATATGAACAAGCTTGCAAAAGAAATTGAAATAATAATTTTACTATTAGTCATAGGATAATTTCAACATCACAAGCAAATAAATAACCAGCATTTCGTAGAGTTTTTATTAAGCCTTTATTTGATTCTTCAGATTCAATTTTTTTTCTTACTTTGCTTATTAGTACATCAATGCTTCTGTCAAATGAAGTTATATTTTTATTGTTAATAATATCAGACAATTTTTCTCTTGAAAATGTGTAATGTGGATTTTGTAAAAATGTTAATAGTAGTTGATATTCTTTGCAAGTTAAGATGGTTTGTATATTGCTATTGTTAAATAAAGTTCTGTTTTTTGTATCTAGTGTCCAATTCTTAAATTTGTAAATAGGTTTTTTGGAGGCTGCGTCCATTCTGTTTTGGTAGTCATTCTTCACATATCTTTTCCTTAAGGCTGCTCGGATATAACTCAATAAAATTTTTTCATCAAAAGGTTTAGTAAGATAATAGTCGGCTCCAACATTTAAACAAATTAACAAATCAGATTTATCATTTGATGCTGTTAACATAATAATAGGAAAATTGAAATTACTGCTGATATTTTTGCATAAAGAAATGCCGTCTTCATCGGGAAGATTAATATCTAGTATTGCTAGATCAAATGACATTGTATTTAATAAAGAATATGTTTCATGAGAATTTCTAGCAGTTTGAA
>JABSQI010000308.1 GCA_013215905.1 Legionellales bacterium
AACAAAACCCACAAGGATCAAATAGAAACACTGGTAAAAAAAACCAAAAACAGGGTTTTTTGAAGGATTGAAATTAATTGGTACAAGACCATATGTAATGGGGATCTTAGTTGTTTCGACTATTTATGAAATAATTGCAACTATCTTGGAATTCCAAATGAATATGATAGCAAAAGAAGTTTTCCCAACTCGTGATTTATTTGCTGCCTTTACAGGAAAATATGGCATGTGTATTAACGGCGTTGCTTTGAGTTTTGCTTTTATTGGAACAAGCTTCTTTATGAGAAAGTTTGGCTTACGGTTCTGCTTGTTAACTTATCCTGCTGTTATTGGTATAGTTCTACTTGGATTGTTAGGTCTAAATTCTATTGGAGCAACTAATATTGAGATTATGTGGGCGCTGTTTGCTTCTATGGTTGCAGTTAAGGGATTAAGTTATGCATTGAATAATCCTACAAAAGAGGTAATGTATATCCCAACTACTAAAGATATTAGATTTAAAGCTAAGGGATGGATTGAATCTTTTGGTGGTAGATCATCTAAAGGAACAGGCGCTTTTGTGACTGCATATTTTGCTAATAGTCTATCATCTCTGTTACTATACGGAACTTTTATATCTTTAGGTGTTGTTGGTTTCTGGCTTATTGTAGCTAATTTCTTAGGCAAGAAATTTAATAAATTACAAGCTGAAAATAAGACAGTAGAGTAAATATATTTAGATAATTTCTTATCTATCCTGAAAAGGCCTCTAGTAGATATTACTAGAGGCCTTTTTTATTTCGTAAATAAATTTTAGTCAGATTTTATTGTCTTTATAGATTTTTGATTGTTATTTTGAAAAAATAGATTCCGATAGTTATAAAAAATAGACTAAGATTTGTTGGAATTTAACTTATCATACTTATTGATGTATATTTAGCATATCTTCTTGGATAGAAAGCTTAGATGTTGTGAAGAAAAATTGCATAGGTGAAAGTACAGCAGTTGTTATGGCTATATTGCTTGGTGTAACTACTCTTTGTGTTTCTGTATGTAAGAATTATGTTCAATCATTATTAGAAAGACAAAGAGAAATTTTAGTAGCTCGTTCAAATATTCGTGTAAATAATTATGTTAACAATAGAAATAGTTTTGTACATCATAAAGATTACGGTCTTCCTATTCGATTTTGTAATGAGAATAGCAAATGTTCAAAAATTTTTTTTGTTAGGAATAATAATCAAACTAGCTGGTATAGTAGGCCTACACCTGACCAAATTGTTAAGATCCAAGGAATTACTGCTGTAGATAATTTTTTGGATTATGAATTTGAAGGATTCAATGAGGAATTTGTTGGCCATAGAGTTGTCCTACAAATACTAAATGAAAGCGGTGTGTTGATGGAGAGTGCCTCTGTTAAATTTATTCATGGAATGGATCTAATATTTACGATTGCAGATTCTTCAATTGGCATGATATATATTAGTTATGAGCTTGAAGAATAGATATTGGTCTTTGATACTACATTATTTTGAATTTAAAAGTAAGTTTTTCTACCAATATAAGTCTAATATTATTCTACGATTTGGGGTACTGCAGATTGAATCATTTTATAGCCAGAAGTACCATGGAAAAATCCATTAGAAAAATTAACATCTGGGGTAATTAATTTTAGATTATTATACCCTTCCTCAGCAGAGATTGTTTTGGAAAGCACATCATTGTATACATCGATTATTTTTAACATATTATGATCATGAGGATAAATTCTAAACCTATTTATACCGATTTGCTGAAGATAATCTAGTTCTTGTAGCATATTACAGTATGTATATGACATTGTTTGTAATCCATTTATAGTCAGAAATGGTTGAGAGTCTAAAGTGGTAACTTCCAGTCCATTTAAATCTTTTTCACAAACGTATTTACAGTTACTTTTTTGTTGTTTATACACCCTAGCATGGGCACATCTTGCAGATATAGCCAATGGAATTCTGCCAAATACACTAATTTCATAATCTATTTTTTTAAGAGACGCCAATACTTCGATAGATTCTCTAGGTAGTTCTTGAGAAAATGTTATATGAGATGCTCCTTTATCAATGTAATGCTTTAATGCTTCTTCATTGTATATATTTATATATGGTCCTAAACAAAACTTATTTTGATCTATTATATTTAGGACTGAAATATCATTTGCTTCTATGGTTAAATTACTATCTTTAATATAATCTCTAATAATATGTAATTCTTCTTCAGTATTGATTAAGGCTAGTGAAGATATTATTACTTCTTTTCCAGCGCTAACTAATCTATCAACAATTTTATGATAAATTTTACCCCAACAAGCAAATCTCTTTTGGCAGATTACTTCACCAATATAAACCGTATTAATATTAGCCTCATCTGCTATCATGCTATAAAAATCTTGTTTTTTATTCTCAGGCCAATTAAATAACATTGGTCCTAGTGTCAATTTACTGTTTAAACGGTAAAAAATGGTAAAAAAGTCTGAAGTTTCAAAAAAAATCTTGGTTGTCCTTCCTCTTTACGTTCAACTTTTTATTGGTTAACCTACTTTTACTTGTCTCGACGATATTTAACCCCTTTATAATGAAGAGTTGAATCAAAATATTTCAAAATAATATCTATTGAAATCATTTTTATGCTGATAGAATGTTTTTTCTTATATTTTTGACTTACATG
>JABSQI010000309.1 GCA_013215905.1 Legionellales bacterium
ATTGAAAAATAAGTTGGTAGAGCAACACCAAAAATTGCGTACCATTATTAATGATGATAATTTCATTAGTATTTATAATAATTTAAAATCTCCACATCTTGAGTTATATGAGGATGATTATCAAAGACTTAATGAACCATCAAAAGAAATTTAAAGAATATAAAGATCTAGATAAAAAAATAGAGAATTTGCTAAGGGAAGATTGTTCAAGACAGCATTTGTAGTCAGCATTAGATGAGTCTGGTCAAGGTAAAATTTTTATGATTGAAGCTGAAGTAGATATGCTTAAGGATATTCAATTTAAGACACTTGACGCTTATGAGATATAAAAGATAATTTTGGATTAAATACTTAGAGAGCAGGGTAAATTTATTCTATAGGTTATTCAAAAAAATATCTAATATAAATTTTATTTATGAGATAAATCTTAGTAAATGATTAGTTTAATATATCCTAAGTATTTTCTTGATCAAGAATAAAACTTTTGAGTTTGCCTGATCTAGAAGGGTGTCTAAGTTTGCGTAAGGCTTTAGCCTCTATCTGACGAATTCTTTCTCGAGTTACGTCAAACTGTTGTCCTACCTCTTCTAAGGTATGATCTGTATTCATGTCAATACCAAAGCGCATACGTAATACTTTTGCTTCTCTTGGGGTTAGAGATGATAAAATCTCAGATGTTGCTTCTCTTAATCCAGCAATTGTAGCCGAATCTATTGGATTTTCTACATTAGTATCTTCAATAAAATCTCCTAGATGTGAGTCTTCGTCATCTCCTATTGGAGTTTCCATAGATATTGGTTCTTTAGCTATTTTTAAAACTTTTCTTACTTTATCTTCAGGCATTTCCATTCTTACCGCTAGCTCGTCTGGTTGAGGTTCTCTGCCAAATTCTTGTAGCATTTGTCTAGAAATACGGTTTAATTTGTTAATTGTTTCAATCATATGAACAGGAATTCTAATAGTTCTAGCCTGATCAGCAATTGATCTAGTTATAGCTTGTCTAATCCACCATGTTGCATATGTAGAGAATTTATACCCTCTGCGGTATTCAAATTTATCAACCGCTTTCATTAGGCCAATGTTACCTTCTTGAATGAGATCTAGAAATTGTAAGCCTCTATTAGTATATTTTTTTGCAATTGATATTACTAGACGTAGGTTTGCTTCTACCATTTCTTTTTTTGCTCGTCTAGCTTTTGCCTCTCCCATAGACATTTCTCTATTGATAGATTTAATTTCAGCTATTGTTAATCCTGATTGTGCCTCATGCTCGACTAATTTATTTTGAGCTCTTTTAATTTCTACTTCAAAATGATGTAGATTAGTTATATCCCATGCTTCTGAATTATAAGAACTAGCGTTCTTCGCAGTAGTTAGTTGATTTATCCAATCTAAGTTTGTCTCATTATTCTTAAAAGTATTAATAAATAATTTACGTGGCATTCTAGCTTTATCTATACAAATTTCCATGATGGCTCTTTCTTGTATTCTTGTATATTCTAGTAGTCCTCTTGTAGCGCGGACTAATTTATCTATAAGCTTAGGAGAATATTTAAATTCCATGAATGCCTGTTTTAATTTTGTTTGATGAGATTTGTTCACCTTTCCTTTTTGGGATTTAGCTATAGAATATTTCTCAAATACTTCTTTAAGATTTTCAAAATATGGCATAACTGTTTCTAAATCTATCTCGTTGCTTAATATTTCATCATCATCGTCATCATCAAATCGATCTTCTCCTTCATTCATACTACCAATATTAGAAATAGGAGTTTCGTCTTCACTATTTAAACCTGCAATAATTTCGTGTACTCTAATCTCATCTCTTTTTAGTGCTTCATATTTATCTAGAATAAATTCCACGCAATAAGGATAGTCAGAAAGGGAATTTATTACTTGTTTTACACCCTCTTCAATTTTTTTAGCTATTACTATCTCTCCTTCTCGAGTGAGAAGTTCTACAGTTCCCATTTCTCTCATGTACATTCTAACAGGATCGGTGGTTCGGCCTGTTTCTTTTTCAACATCAGCAAGAACTGCTGCTGCTTCTTCCATTTCTTCATCATCAGAATCACTAATATCATTAGTCATCATTAGTTCGGCTTCTGTAGGGGGTTGTTCAAAAACTTTTATCCCCATATTTTCAAGAGTACCAATAACAACATCAAAGTGTTCAGTATCAATTATATTTGGAAGGAGATCATTTATTTGAGGATAGGTTAAATATGTTTGCTCTTTACCTAACTTGATTAATCTTTTTAATTGAGAACGTTGTTTCTCACTTTCATTTATACTCATATAGAGACCAGTGTTTATAAGTTATGTTTAAAATAGTCCCTGAGTATAAACTAGTAATACAATGTTATCTACTAGTTTATATATGCGGCAATCCGTGCCATTATATTATACAATCGTTATTTAATTGTATAACGCAATTATAGACCTTTTTTTTGTTTTATCAAATTTAAGAGCAAAATTCTTTCTTCTTGACTAGTATCTTTGCTCGGTAGTTCTTCTAACAGATGTCTTATTTTTATATCATCCAGGTTATTTTGCAGTTTTTCTAATAACCCAATAAATTCAGTTTTGATGAATTTATTTAGTATACCGGTCTCATATGATGCCATCTTGTTGTTTATTTCAAAGTTCTTATGACCGCGCCATTTTT
>JABSQI010000031.1 GCA_013215905.1 Legionellales bacterium
AAAAAATTATAAACTTGTATTTATTTAGTAAGTTTATGTATTTTAATTGTCATAGGTAGATATTTTATATATTATCAAAAGCCGAATCATTTTATATTTGTAAAAATTAGATAATTATAATTAGATTTTTCTTTGAGGCAGTGATATGAGTAGGATAAGTAATGGCTATAAAATTTACACAGTTTGGTTTTTAGGATCTATTTTTTATTCTTATCAATATATTCTGCGTGTTCTTCCAAATATAATAATGCCTGAAATATTATCAAAATTTCAAATAAACGCTGATACTTTTGGGCAGTTTTCAGGAATGTATTATATAGGCTATTCAATTATGCATATTCCTATTGGGATGTCTTTAGATAGAATAGGACCTAAAAAGGTTATTCCAATATGTGTTTTATTGACTATATCTGGATTGATCCCATTAATATATTCAGATATTTGGATATATCCTATCTTGGGGAGAGTTTTGATGGGAATTGGTTCATCAGGTGCTATTCTAGGTGTATTCAAGATTATTCGAATTTGTTTTAGTGAAGATAAATTTACAAGAATGCTTGGTTTATCTGTCACAATAGGGTTGCTTGGGGCAATTTATGGGGGACAACCAGTAAATTATATGATGAGTATTTTAGGATGGGAATATGTATTAAAACTCCTATTATTAATAGGAGTAATATTAGCATTAGCATTATTTATTTTTCTTCCTACAAATGATCAGCCAGAAAAAAAATTGCAAGAATCGGTATTATCAGATGTAAAAAAAGTATTAACCAATAGAAAAGTGTTGTTAATTTGTTTATTGGCTGGTTGTATGGTTGGGCCACTTGAGGGATTTGCTGATGTTTGGGGAACTGAATTTCTAAAAATAGTTTATAATATGGAAGATAACACTGCATCTACCTTACCTTCAATGATTTTCTTAGGGATGTGTTTCGGTGCTCCGGTTTTATCCTATATTGCAGATAAAACAAAAGCATATTATCAATTATTATTTATATCAGCTTTTCTGATGGGGGCTGGATTTATCTTACTGATATACACAAGGTTACCGACTTCTATTTTAACAATATTATTTATATTTATAGGGGTTCTATGTGCATACCAAATTTTATCAATATATAAAGCAACGACTTGTATTGAACAGCAATTGTTTGGGGTTACAACTGCCTGTGCAAATATGATAATAATGTTTTTTGGGTATGTATTTCATTCTGTAATAGGTCTAATTATTCAGAAAAATTGGGATGGCTTGGTAAATAACGGAATTCCAATCTATAGCCCTAATGCTTTTATTACTGGATTGATCCCCATAATTCTTGGATTATTTATAGCTTTTGCAGGATATTTATTCATATTTATATCTGAAAGAAAATCAAATTAAATTCATGGTTAAATATAGTAAAGATAAGAATCATTCAAGAATTATGTAAAAATATAATAAGGATATTTGAAAATAAAAATATCCCTATAAGATTCCTATTTTTTTGAGTAGACCCTCTAATCCTGAAATATTTTCAACTAGATAGTCAGGGTTTGCATTTTGAAGATCAGTACAGCTTCCAAATCCATATGAAACGGCAATTGAATTAACACCTGCATTTCTCGCACATTGAATGTCAATAATTGAATCTCCAATAAAATAGGTATCATTTTTTGAAATAGAAGAATTTGCTAAGTGTTTTTCAATTGAATCAGGATGAGGTTTCCCAGATTTAACCTCATCACTGCAAATAACTTTATCAAACAGATCAGAAATCCCTTGTTTTTCTAATATTTTATCTACTCTGAACCTATCTTTCCCGGTTGCAATGCCGATATAATGCTTATGAGCAAATATAAGCTGTATAACTTCTTTAATTCCGGGGAATAATGCAACTTGAGAATTTAAATCTATAGTAATTTGTCTAATTATAGGAGCCATTTTTCTAGGCAAATCCATATCATGTAATATATCATCTAGTCTCATACCAATCTTTGATATAAAAATATCAAAGGGTGGAGGGCTAATCCTATTGACGACAACTTGTTCATAGGCACTTAGAAATGCTTTTTGGATAACTTGTTTGCTATCTATAATAACTCCATCTAAGTCAAATATAATGCAATATCTTTTCATAGTAACTCTTATATATAATGCTCACATAAGTATAAATTTATTGGTGAATTTTCTTATTACAGAATGAATTCTAACTGAAAGCCAGATTATTATGTTATAACAAATCTTGAGAGGATTAAGGGTTGTTGACGATTTTTTATACATCTCAATCATATTCTTAGTTAACAGTGCAAATTTACTATATGATTTTTTTTCTAATTTGTAAGGTTTAGGATAGTGATGCAAATTACCTACCAAAAGTGATACTATAAGCTCTAATTTTTTTATTATAATTTCTTCGTCATAAATTTTTTCCTGATGATAACAAGAATAACTAGTAATCATATAAATAAATAAACATGCGTGATAATAATGAGTATAGGTATTGTTTCGTTTAAAAAATGACAAGAAGTCAGCAATTAACTCTACAGTTTCATTTGATGGTTTTTCGTTCTCTTCAAAATTTTTCATGTACAAGATATTTTGATTTGCAACTTGTATCATTATTTCTCGCCACAAATAAAACTTTCGTCCACTTGAGGTGGATTCAACTATTTTAAATAAATATTCTTCGTTTATTACTCCTAATTTAACACTATGTTTAAAATGCTTTAGTATACCAGTAGTCCAAGGGTAATAAAAATTTCCCTGAGAATGACTTGAAATTTCTTTAAATCTATCAATTACTTGTGAATCATATCTTGCTATTAAGGGAATATCAAATAATAAAACTTTTTGATTATTAAAATATGATAAAAAAGCAAAAACATGTGAATAAATTCTTGATACAGCTATAAAATCATCCATTGGCTTCAATAAACTTCTTTTTATTATATACCTAGAAATAAATGCCATAGTTGTTGTAATTCCATATTTTATTAAAAGTTTTGAGTAATCTTCAGAAATACAACTTGACTCTATTTGATATTTGCCAGGCTCTAAATCGTCATAATATTTAGACATGTCAGGGTCATTATGTTCGGTATTATTGTAGCTTAGTACTGGAATATTGGAATTATATATAGTTGACATCATGCTATAATAGACATCTCTAATTATTAAATCATCATCTCCTAGGATATGGACATATTCACCAGTACAATATGGGATAGATCTACTAATGTTTTCTTCAGCAGAATAAACAAAGTCCTCGAAATAGATATAATTTAAATTAAGATATTTTCTTTTATAATTTTGGCATACTGCTAGAGTGCCATCATCAGAGTTATTGATTGCTATTAAGACTTCAATATTTTCTAATTTATCAAAGCAATTTTTTGTATATAATCTTTTTAATAATTTCTTTATATTACCAACTCTGTTATATGTTGGTATTAATACAGTTAATAGCAAATTTTCGCGGTGTTTTTTAGGAAAGCTAAATGAAGAAGAGCGGGTGTTGTTAAGTTGCATACAAATAAGTGGTTTTTCGAAATAGAGATATGCTTTATGTAAATTGTTCAAGTCTGTGTTATTTATCTTTTTAGAAATTGAGTTATTTAAGACAAGCATTTTCTCAAAACACTTATTCAAAAATATCATATATATTTTTGATGAATAAAGAAGCTCTGATGATGTTTCAAATATTTTAGATCTTATTAATGCTAAGTCAAGGTATATCGGGGAAAGATTATACTCTTTTTTAAGGTTTGGATTAGATAAAACATTCATAATTGAATCAATCTTTTCTAATAATTTAGACCTCTTAATAATCCTGTTTGAACTTAAATTAAGAATACCCCCCAAATATAAAGTAATAAGAAGTCCAAATGTTGTGGAGTGTTGTATTTCATGTGTATTATTATAAAATAATATTTCATGGTAATTATATATATCAAGATAAGGGATATTAGTTTTTGTTGTGGAATATTCAATTAGTTCATGTAGATTAAGGAAATTGTTTTTTTCATCAATTCTATAGTTACTGTTATACAGGGTATCAAAAGAAAATAATTTGTTATTTGTAAAATGAATTTTAGATTTCCCAATTGCCCTAGATAGGAAACTTGATTTTGTATTACAAAATGATATGAAGAAAAGAAAAACTTGAGAAAAGCTTGGATGAATAGAATATATTTCTTTATATAAATCTACTTGCAGTTGGGATTTTTTAAAAATTATATTAGAAAGTTTGGAAGGAGTGTAAAATAATCCAAAATCAGAGAATAAATCTTTCCCTTTTGAATATTCAACAAAATCTATATTTGCTTGCATATATGGAAATTGGTTGTCTTTTATATCAACAAAATCACAATTCATAAGCATAAAATCTGATTCAGTACACTCTAAAGTTTCCAGAATATGGTTTAATGAATTTTGATATAAACTTAGATCATCTTGAATCGCCCATAAAAAATTTCCAGATGCCTGTTTCATAGCACTAATTAGATCTTGTACTACAAGCTGATTACTATTTTTATCATGGTATAGTTTAATAAAATCATACAAAACAGAGTATTTATTAGCAATCTTTTTATCTCTATAAGTAAGATTTTTTGTAGATATTAGGATTTCTAGTTTACTGTGCTCGATTTGATTCTTATGTATATCTGAAAGTAGGCTAGAGAGTATTTTCTCAATGCCTTTATTTTTATCTCTACAGAGTATTAAAATTGTTAAAGTTGATTGATTATTATATAACATATATAACTATATGATATAACAATAATGTTAAATAATCCATGGAATTTAATGTCAGGAGATATCTTTCTAATAAATAACCTAAATGAAAGACTTTAGTTTAATTCAATAATTATTTTGTATTTTAGTAGAAAGACGTTACTAAAAATGTTTCTTAAGAAGACATGCTTGCTTAAGTTTTAATTTACTTTCTTATTTATAAGGTATATTGTGAAAATATATTTATCTATAAAAATGAA
Source organism: Legionellales bacterium (assembly GCA_013215905.1). The sequence goes on from JABSQI010000031.1 coordinate 4,978, forward strand.
TGTTATTTTATCAAATGCTATCTAAATACATATCTGAATGTTTTTTGTAATGTGAAGATCCATCCATTATTTTTGAGGTAATATTTGAACATTTTCACAGACTTAGATAAGGTCCACAATTCTTTATTAGTAAAATAAGAGCCCATTAGTTTTTCTAATTCACTAATACTATATTTTAAATTAGTTTCAATCCATTTCCTATCTTTCTCATTTCCCATACCTTCAAAGATAGCTTGAATAGCATATTTTTTATGTATTGGGTAATTAAATACAAACATTTCTTTCTTTTTTAATAACAACATTGAGAGTACTATAGGAATATATTTATTTACATCATCAGGAACTTTAGAGGTAAAAAGCGACACAACCTCTGGAAACATTTTTTCTAAAAATGCAAAAGAAATATTATTTCCAACATATTTTATTAGTTGCATATATTCAAATACGTACCTAGATTGAGATTCAAAATTAAAAACGTTCGATAAATTACCATTACCTTTTCGTAGTCTGTATGCAACTAAAGGTTTTTCAATTACAAAAAAAGTCCTATTATTTAAAAGAAGTTTAGTCCATTTCATCAAATCATAGAGTTGTCGATAGCGAATATCAAAAAAATCATCATAGATGATTTTTTTTCTTAACATGGCAGTAGGGAATAACAGAGGATTTCGTTCCATAAAAATATATTTTAATAAACTACTATTATCTTTTTGTGCGTTAGAGAAAAGTAGATCTTTTTTATTAAATTTTCCATTCTCTGACATAGTATGCATGTTTGAGAAAACAATATCAGTATTAGAGGAATTTAAATGTTCAGCTTGCAACTTAATACTATCTTCTAGCATTATATCATCTGCACAGAACATCCTTAAATACTCCCCTTTTGAATGTTTATACATGTCAATCAAAGATTGTTGCGCAGTAATATCACCTTGTAAAAATATTATCCTATTGTCATCAAATGATTCTATAATTTTTTTGCATTTATCATTTGGACTCCTATCAAATAAAATAACTTCTATATTTTTATAACTTTGAGATAATACAGAATTAAGACAATCACTAATGTATTTTTCATCATTATATATTGAGATTAGAATAGAGACTAGCTTATCAGATTTCATCAGATCTTGTTAATTTGTTTTAAATACAAGTAAGTAGTTTTTATTAAACTATTTAAATCATTTATTTTATAATCATATGCATCACACAGTCCTTTTTGCATAGATGATTCCCCCACATAATAATCTTCCTTTATTTTATTATTATACTCTCTTAATATCAGTGGTTGTAAACCTAAATATTGGTAGATCATTGTTGCTAAGTCATCCAATTCTACCTCTTTTGTTCCAACAGTGTCAAAAATATAGGTCTTTTGCTTTTTATTAATATCTAAAAACCATAAAAAACAAAGATTAAATAAATCTTCTAGAGCTAGATATGATCTCCATACTTTACCTTTAGCATTTATTTTAACTTCACGGCTTTCTTCTATTTGCATTATGAAATTAGATATTGCATAAGTTGAAATTTTATTTATATAAGGGCCTGCTACATTAAAAACTCTTGGTATTAATAATTGGATCCCAGATTGGGCTGCAATTTTACTAAAACACTCTTCATCTTTCCTTTTTAGAAATCCATATGGGTTTGCTTGTATATTGCTTTCGAGTTCTCTATTCTTTCTATAAACTGCCCCACTTGAAAGATATAACATTTTTTCTATCTGTAACAATTTTACTAATTTAAGTATATATTTAGAGATATTTTCGTTATTTTCAATATATTTATTCAAAGATAATCCATCAACTTTATCACGAGTTAAAAATGCAAAATGACATAATAAATTATTGTTTGTTGGCTGTAATTTCAAAGATTCATCATAGCTAATACAAGTTAGTTCTAAACCTGATAACAGCTTAATTCGCTTTCTACTGGAGCTAATAGGAATTACAATTTCATGGATATCTTCTTGAAAATATTTATAGAGCTCTTCAATGAAAAATTTACCTATCCATCCGCTTGGCCCTGTAATATAGATTTTTTGAAATTTTTTAATTCTGCTATTATTTATACGCATACATCACAATTTTATCTATATTGCTAGATAAAACAAGTATATTTTAAGTAATTAACAAACTTAATCGAAGAATTTATAATAATCTATTTTCTAATATCTTAAGACGTTTATCATCTTCTAGTGAGATAGAATTATAAAATTCATATTTATGTTTTAGCCATAATAATTCAAATAATAGTGCATATTTTATAGATTCTTCTGTATCTTTATTTAGTATAGATGAATCAAATATAACCTTTCTAGTTTCAAATCTTGTCAAATATTGTTTATTAATAGTATGTAGGCTATCGACTGTATCAGTCGATACAGCACCTCCTACAACAAATTCTTTTTGAAGTTTTTTACATACAGAGGCGACTTTTACACATGCATCTGTTACTGTTGAATCTGTGATTCTAGATCTGTCTAGGTTTAATGAACAGGCAAAATCACCTCTGCCAAACACTATTCCATCTATTTTAGAAGTGGATTTATTAATTAATTCTACAAAATCATCCAAATTATTATATGCTGTTATTGTTTCTAAATTAAAAAGGAATTTTATATTTTCTTTTTCAGATGAAGAAAAAACTTTATCTTTAGCTGCCATATATTTTGAAAGGGCATACGGAGTTTCAACCATAGGAGCTATTATATAGTCGACCCCCATAAGCTTACAATTTATCAAATCAGATATTGCTTCACATCCTCCGATCTTAATGCCAAGATTTAAACCTGCTTTCTTAACTAGATTATTTAAAAAGATGACCTCATCTTTTCTAGCTCCTTCAGCTTCAAATTCTGATTTTACTCCAACCCAGCCTAGCTCATCCTTACCTTTTGTTAGAAATTCTAACATTTGATTTTCTAAATTACTATCAGATAAATTTTGTGCTATATTTTTTTTCATAATGCTATTCTCAATATAAATTTTTAACCTATTTCAAATTAACCTATGACATTTATTTCATAGGCAATCAACTAATAATAAACCAATATGGTTTGTTGAAAATTAATATACTATTTCCTTAGGGGGGTATTACATTTCAACAGTAGCTGTTAAAAAGCTATACTTACCTTAAGGATACAGAGTATCAATTTAGCTTTATCTATACTTCTTATATTACCAAAATGAAGGGCAATTAGGTAGTATTGATTGAAGAATATTTCAATGGGTTACAAAAAAATATGAATGCTTTTTCTGTAAAAGACAATATAAATGAATTATTCATTTATATAAACCGACTAACTTCTTAGTTATCGCTATGCTATATAAATAGGTAATATCATTATTTAATTGTATTTTTATTAATTTTTAGCTTAGAAAAAATTTCTTCTAGCGACTATATAAAATTTGATTATTAATTTTCTAAGGCCATGTATCTTATAATAAGAAAAAATTGCATTTATTCGAGAAAATAAACTTATTTTTTTCTTAATTTTATGATATGGAATGATTCTAGTTTTGCCATTTAGAGATTGCGTGATGTTTATAAAATTATCTAATTGGCTAAAAAACATTTCTTCTGATTTTAAATAGTTTTTGATTCCCATCGATACAGTATCTTTAGCTCTTTGTATTAATTTATTCTCGTTTTGGTAGGCAAAACCATCTTGTCCAATCTCATAATGTGCAATAGGCTTATCTTTATTAAAATATTTATTTGGTAAAAATACAGTAGGACATCCACAAAGCACAGCTTCTATTGCAAGGGCAGAGTCTTCGTAACAATAAAAGAGTTCTGAGTGTTGAAATAATTTTGCTATTTCTGCTGGTGTAGGTTCATTTATGTTAGAGCGAGTTATCTCTTTGCTTGTTTTTGTAACGTCAAAAAGTTTGCCACCATGAAAGTATTTATACTTGCCGGCATAGAAACAACTTCCTTTTCTAATAGTCCTTATACTTGGAGGTTTGAAAATTGTTAAATCACAAGCAGGTACAAATAGAACTTGATTCTCAGGTATAGAAATATTTTCAGCCAAGAATTTAGAATACGCGAAGTTCATTTCTGATTGGTGGGCACTTTTATTTCCTCCAAGTAAGGCAGGGTAATTTAAGAAATACCTAACAATGTTTGTCATGTCCATAGGATTTCCTGGTATTGTTTCAGAATAGATTACGATGGGAGATAATTTATTTTTCTTATGTAAATTATAAATTTCGTTAGATAATATTGGGGTATATAAACTAGGTGATGGGTAAGGAGTTGCAGTATTTTGAATGATATATGCCTCATATCCTTTGAGATTAAGATGATGGCATAAAATATATAAAACTTTTATACCCGCAGAAGTTCTTACATATGGCTGGGCATATATATAATATGGTTTTCCTTTGAAACTAGGAAAAATTCTAGAATTCATATTTATTAAAGCATTAAGTTGTATTACAAATAATTTTGAATTGCCAGTATACTAGGTATTGATAAAACCCTCAAAAAAATGATGGCTTTATCAATAATTATTTAAATATTTTGGTAATTATTTTTTAATTTTATAAGTATTCTTGTTTAGTAATACATTTATGAATATTCCAATACATGTCCATTTCTTATGTTATGGGGTTATAGGATATATATTTAACCATGGCGCGAATATTAACTGATCAGTATTTTATCTATGGAAGTATAACTAGGTTAGTCTAAAAGAATAAAAGGATTGTTTTTAGCCAAAACTTTAATTCCTAACATATAATATATTGATTAATTACTATAAACATGAAAAAATAATTAACCTACTAGTTAGTAAGTTTTTCTAGAATTACTTGATGTATCTTTGCAAATATGAAGTATAGCGATTTAATGTGTCAGTGGTTGAAGGATAGTGGCTATAGCCATTGTTTTGCTCTTACTGGTGGTAATATAATGCACTTAATTGAGAGCGCAAGTAGGTATTTTAAAGTGATCCCTGTTGTTCACGAAGTAGCCGCAGGAATAGCAGCCGAATATTATAATGAAACAGAAGTTGGCTCAAAAGCATTCGCGCTTGTTACAGCAGGACCCGGATTAACAAATATTTTAACTGCCATAGCTGGAAGTTATCTTGAGAGTAGAGAACTTTTGATTCTTGGTGGCACTGTAAAAACTAGTGATCGTTTATCTAAAGGAATGCGTCAAAGGGGAATTCAAGAAATTGATGGTGTAAATCTCGCATCTTACATTTCTAAGAAAGCTTTCTATATGGAGAATGTTGTCGATAAATCAAAATTTTTAGAGCTAGCTAGTCTTTCAGGTTCCCCTCGTAAAGGGCCTGTTTTTATAGAAATTCCATTAGATATCCAAGCTCAAACAGTCAATGCAAAAGAACTCGATAATTCTTCTAAGCATATAAAAGCAATTGAGAAAATAAACAATGTACAAATCGATGAAATGTTAACCAACATTAATAAAGCCAAAAGGCCAATTATCCTATTAGGAGGGGGAATATCTAGAAAAGCTGTAAAAGAAATATACACAAATTTTAATAATCAAAGCGTCCCCATTATGACAACTTGGAATGCTGCAGATCGCTTATGTAGCCATCATAGGTTATATTTTGGAAGACCAAATACTTGGGGGCAGAGGTATTCTAATATTCTTTTGCAAGAATCTGATCTTTTGGTTGCAATTGGAACAAGATTAGGAATACAACAAACAGGTTTTAATTGGCAAGCGTTCATGCCAAAGGGGGAAATAATTCATATAGACTGTGATCCTCTAGAGCTTGAAAAAGGCCACCCTTCAACTAAATACAAATATTGTATTGATGCTGATGATCTGATCAGAAAACTATTCGGTGGTGAACTTGGTGATCACAGTAGATGGTTAGATTATTGTGCTGAAGTTAAAAAAACATTACCTATTTATGAGTATCACAGTAATAACACAGAAGAAGGATATATTTCTCCATATAAATTCTATGAGTTGCTGTCTGGTGTTTGCAGTAAAAATGATGTTGTAATCCCATGTAGTAGCGGGGGTGCTTTTACAACTTTTCAACAAGGCTTTATGCAAAAAGAAGGTCAGATTATAGTGTCAAATAAAGGTTTGGCATCAATGGGGTATGGTTTGAGCGGAGCAATAGGTGCTTCTATAGCAAATTCTAATAAGAAAACTATTCTTATAGAAGGGGATGGAGGTTTTTCACAAAATTTACAAGAATTAGCCACTGTTAACATTAATAAATTGAATTTGAAAATTTTTATTTTTGATGACAATGGATATGCTTCCATTAGGATGACGCAAAAAAATTACTTCAAAGGGAAATATATTGGATGTGATATGGCTTCAGGTTTAGGTTTCCCGAATTGGGAGAAACTATTTGAGGCCTATGATATTGCCTCCATGCGCTTATCTATCGATTTTCATAATAATGATGATTTTCTAAACGCATTCAATAGTACAAGTCCCCATGCTTTTATTGTACCAATAGATCCAGAACAAACGTATTTTCCTAAAATAGTTTCAAAAGTTACCTCAACAGGTAGCATGGAGTCAAACCCTATACATGTTATGCATCCAGACATAACTACAAAACAGCAAGCACAAATAAAGAACTTAAAAAACTTATATAAAGATATTTTATAAATTAGTTATAAAAAGTGGTAGATAAGTATATATAAGTGCGCATATTTTGTGCTATACAATAAAAAATAAATGTAGTATTATTTAGTTAAAATAGTCTAATATCATTCAT
>JABSQI010000310.1 GCA_013215905.1 Legionellales bacterium
CCGCAAGTAGTCGAAGTGAATTCTGTTTAGTTGAGGTGTTAATTCTACTGAAAGCAGGAATATTGCAAATTTTTCTTAGTTTTTTCAGAGAATACCGTTCTTTTTAAGTTCTAATTTACTAAATACGGATAACGGTATATGCCCTGCCAGGCTCTCTATAACCTTTTTCTGAGCTTTGGTGATCTTTACTTGGATTGCCTCTGTTTCTCTCTCAGAAGCGGGTATAGTCTTTCTTCCTGCCTTTTTAGGTTGCTTAGCCTTAACGCTAGCCTCTTCGTTTTGCTCAGTAGCCTTAAGAAGGTTAGGTTTTTGGGTAGGTGTTTTAGCGACTGGGATTAGGCTATTTTTCTTTTTTTCACTCATAAGATTTCATTAATTTATAAAGTTTGTTTATGTGGCTGGCTTCAGTGCGGTAATAATAATTCCAAATATTCCGTTGCTCTGTCATTTGAATAATGGACAATTCTTCATCATCCACAGTGTCAAACCCGTTTGAGTATTTAAGAGGCAAAATCAATTTCCACCTGGGTTGAAAATACTGATGTTGTACGAGCAAATCCAAAGGCAAAATCTATGCAAAAGTTATTGACTTCACCGATGAGAGAGTAATATTATTTAAATTTGGTTGATAACAAAATGAGGATAGTACGTGGTTAAATTTAATTTCGAATACTTGATCTCTTTCGCCTCTTAGAGCGAGCGGAAAGAGCACTATAGAGGCCACAGGTGTAGATCATGCATATACGGCGGCACAGGAGTTGATAGCTAAGAAATTTAGTTTAGGCGCCAGCAATTTAGTAAGCATCAAATCAATGGATATATACAAGGCAAAGGGCATTTGTACTGTGAACGGCAAACTTAGTAAAGGCGTTATTTGTCATCATCTCAGCAAATATGAAGACCCTCCGCGATGCAAAAGTTGTTAAGCAAAATCTGGATTATTCTTTATGTCTTAAACGTCTTTAGATTAAGTTTTTAAAATTAGTATTTCCAATACTAATAATAATAGATATAAAACAGTAGATACTTAAAAGGATACTCTTCCTGTGGATAACACCCTTAAGTTATTGATTTTAAGCCATAATTTTAAAAATGATTGCCACAACCCGTCGAAACTTTGCCACAACCCGTCTATCTTTTATTAATAATTGCCACAACTAGTCGAAGAATTTAAATGTATTGCCATAACCCGTCTATCTTTCTTAAGCATTTGCCAAAACCCGTCGAAGATTTTCAATCTGTTAATAGGTTGTTCTCAGGTCTCTTTTGGCAGTTAATACCACAATCATTAATCCATTCCATGCCCATTTTATGAGCTGTTTGGTGCATTACACCTGTGAAGTATCTTTGTTTTTTATCTTCAGAGCCTAAAACGGATGATGGAATATGTTGAGAAACCTCTTTGTATTCAGCGATTGACCTAAAAATAAGGGTATCTGAATAGCATTGTGCAAACTTTCTGTATAAGCCTGCATTTTTGGCTCTACCACCAATTAGCTCATCGATATGAGTAATCATGTGCTCAATCTGATTTTCATCGTAATTAACAATGGGAATATGTGGCTTATTATCTAATCGTTTGGTTTTACCATTATCCTGTTTTTTAAGGATTAACTTCCAATCAGAACCATCAGCCGTTTCTTGTATGCCGACATCTAAAGAATAGCCTTTTTGGGATAGTTCGAGACCATGTAGGTTTTTTTGAAGTGTTTGAAGCAGTTTATAACGTCTACTTTTATACTTGTATCTAGGGGCTACTAAATTTAGATCTTCTATGATTAGCTTGGCAGATCGCTCTCTATAGGAAGCTTTTGCAAGGATATTATCTAAACGATTATATAAACACTTAGCGATATTTGAACGTATAGATTTTCGGGCTTCAAAGTTAACTGGAATGGTTATTTTACTCCTAAAGTTATCCCGTATATGTTCAGAAAAACGAATTTTACATTTAGCGGAAGTCGTACCCTTCAGTCTTTTTTCTTTCTTACTATATTTAAAATAATCAATAATTCTTTGATCTTCAACAGTATCTTGTTTTGTATCCAAGGTTTCAAAGGTAAAAACCCAGGATACTGTTGTTCTACTTAAACAGAGTAATTCATCAAAGATCATTTGAGCTACACGCCCGTTTTCTTTTAGATCTAATTTTTTAGCAATATCACCTAAATAGATTTCCAAAATATCGTCCGTCATACCTTTGTCTTGCCATATTTCCTGTAACGCCAAAAAAACATCATAGGTTTTATCGGTATAACCTTTATTATCTTTTGCAGGAATTACTGAAATACAAGCTTCCTTGGAACTTCCATCAGGAAGCTCTACCAGAAGTCTTTTTTCCCTGACTTCATATAAATCATTACTTTTGATTGGCGGGAATAGGAAATTAGACCATCTGTCATAGTTGGCCTCGGTTGCAAGAACCTGCTTCAAATCTCCCTTCGTTAAAGGAATAAGGTTTTGTTGAGGATCTTTCAGTAATTCTGTTTGTTTTTCTTTATCCATAATATTTTTTATTAATATTGCCGCAAATAGTCGAAGTCTTCTAGGCATTAAATTGCCATAACTAGTCGAAGATAGCAAGGGATTGCCGCAAGTAGTCGAAGTGAATTCTGTTTAGTTGAGGTGTTAATTCTACTGAAAGCAGGAATATTGCAAATTTTTCTT
>JABSQI010000311.1 GCA_013215905.1 Legionellales bacterium
TATATTCATTTCTTTTTTTTCATCTTCAATATTATAGCCATGAGCTCCAATATTAAGATTAAGTACATTCAAGTAATACCCAGTCTCTGCATTTTTAATAAAAACAGTAAACCCTTTTTCATTATATTTTTCTACTAGTTTCATAAACTTCTTTTTTTTAAAGTTATGTTTAAAAATGAAACCATAAAAGTATTTCTATTTCTTGATTTTAAAATTTTAAAACCAAAACCTTTGAAAAAAATTCTACCTCTTACTAGGTTTCTTTCATAAGTAAATAAAAAATTCTTAACACTTTTTCTGTGGTGAATAGGTGTCACACCTTTCACTTTAAAGCATTTGAAAATATGAGTAGGTTTTACACCTACATCTAACTTAACATAAAAACTTTTGTCTTTTTTACCATAATTAGCGTAACCTACTTTTTTTAAGGATTTTTTTTCGAATATCATGTATTCTTTTTGCTCATTTACTACCCTGTAGGTGAAATAAAAATTATTTTCCATTCTCACGAATTTTAAGCACTATCTCAGTGCTTGATTAAAAAATTAATTATGACATTTGTAAGGTAATGTCACGACCTATTCCGTTTTTATAACGCAGTACTTTGATGGGATAATTATTTTCACTAAAAGTGTAATAGTATCCATCACGAACACCGTTTTTATAATTTTTTATTGTTCTCACCTGTCTTGTACCATTTACATAGATATATCTAATCCATTGACCAGATCTTTTATTATCAGTGTATGTACCCTCATACACTAATTTTCCTTCATCAAATTTTCTAAATGGTCCGTGTTTAACACCATTTTCAAAAGACTTAATGACTTCAATTTTGGCATCTGTATTGAACAGTATTACCTGTCCATGTAACTCACCATTACGGTAATCTGCAACTCTTGATGTGTTACCATCAATGTAGTAATCTGTAGATCTTCCGTGAAGAAGACCATTTTCATAGTTTTCTACTTTATACAAATCTCCTGTATTGTAAAAACTTTTGAAAACACCATCTTTGAGGTCATTCTTATAATGACCTGTTTCTGAAACTTTACCATTTTCATGGTAATTTTTAAAAGATCCTTCTTTAATCATATTTTTTAAATTAAAAATGGAGATGTCGTAATGACACCTCCATGAAATTAAACCAATAAAAATCAAAGTCCTTTTTTATCATTTGGAAAGAAATAGGGAGATTTCTCCCCCTATAACCAAATTACTGTCTAACCAAATGAAATATCTTTTGGATGACAGACCTAAATAACCCCTATTGTTATAGAGTCTGCCATCCTTATATTTTAAAATTGCAGTAGAAGTATCGCTAGTAGCTCCTCATTTGTGACTAGCAATTAACCAAGCCTTGTTCTTATTACCGCTAAATAATAAGAGAAATACTTCTCATGCGCTAACATGTTTTACTGCAATTGAATATTCAATTTAAAAAAGAGGGGAGCAACAACCCTCCGTACAAATTATAACCCCAAAGTCCAAGAGACTTTAAAAAATTAATTACGTTGCTCTATTTATCTTAAAAACACCACCTAATTTAATCTCACGAAAAAATGGTGGTGCGTAAAATTCTAAGAAATTTACTTTCTTTTGAGGTGAAACTAACCCCTTTTCCTTAGTTCATCTGCTAAAAGATATAAAGGAAAACTAAACATTCCTTTTAGCATCTGTATACATAACCTTATACAGTAGGTAAAAAGTTCAACTAAATAGCATTACCTACAATAGAATATGCTTGATTAGCTGATTTGAAATTAAAAAATAACAGTCTGTCTACACTCAGACTGCTTTAATCGGGTGTGATAGTTGGTAGATTCTTCACACGAAAAATCCCTAACTACCTACTAGGTGTAGAACAACATATAAATATGTTGCCTAGCATTATCTTTAGTTGTTTAAAAAGTGCGCCAACTAACCCTCTAACGTTGACGCACAAAAAAAACAACTGTCTATAGCGAGGTGTGTGGGAGTTGAACCCACAATTAGCCAATTACCAAAACAATACCTTGAGATATTATCTTGGCTACAAAGCTTTTTACAGCTTTGCAACACCTCTGAAGGTAATTAAAGAACTGAGTTACCATAATTATTAAATTGTAGTAAGTCCTTTTTGACCTTCTTACTGTACTATATGACCATACATGAATACATAACAAAAATATCATGCCATACCTTCAAAGATATCAGCAATCTTGTCGATCTGATTAATATTGCACCCCTAACAGGTTGAGGTTAATGGTCTCCGATAACTTGCAAAACAAGTTTTGTTCCAATACAATAATAATCCAACAATCTCTCTTCTAAGAAGGTAGTTACTAAGTAACAATTTAGTCGTCACTAAATTTTACTCAGGAGCTGTACAGAAACTCAACTGAAACCAAATTCTACAGCTTTATCCCTTATGAACTTGGAAGTTAGGGAGCTTGCTTAATAAGTCTAAGCATACTATTAGTTAATTTAGTGTCGAAACACACAGGAACTAATAAACTGTTATAAAAAGTGAAACAAAAGCTATAACTCCTAAGAGCCAATTCCAAATAGTAAGTCGCAAAACAATTTTTTGTTTTCCCAGTTACATTTTACAATTGTAGAACAACACAGGTGGCATTTTTTTTTCTTGTAATAGTACTATGCTA
>JABSQI010000312.1 GCA_013215905.1 Legionellales bacterium
TTTTGTAATTCGATGCTATTGAAATTAGCTATTTCAGTTGATCTCTGTAGAAGTTTAGGATTTCCCATTCTTAGAATTTTTCTAATGGTCATATTTTAGAGTCTTATGTTAAAATAGCAATATAATTAGAATATTTTAATATAAATCAAAGTAATAGATTATGCAAAATTATACTAACATTATCCCAGGAAATAAATATGACTTGATGATTGCAGGTTCAGATAGTGAATTAGAGGCAAGTCTTTTAGTCCCAGCTGATAAAATAAATTACTGTATGATAATTTGTCATCCAAATTCTTCAGATGGGGGCAGTATGGATAATAAAGTTGTTACAACTATTATGCGTGCTTGTAATAAATTAAATATAATATCTTTAAGGTTTAATTTTCGTTCTGTAGGCAAGAGCAAAGGAGAATATGATTTTGGAGAGGGTGAGCAAAGAGATCTACAAGCTATAATAAACTGGGTAAAAAATATGTTTCCCAATTGTAAAATACTGCTTTCAGGTTTTTCATTTGGTTCCTTTGTAGCACATAGAATTTCAGAGAATTATAATCTACATAGTTTAATCTTAATTGCCCCAGCTGTGACTATTTGGGATTATTCACGGAATAAGGAACCTAGTTGCCCTTTACTGATTGTTCATGGGACAGATGATGAGATTATATCTTTAAATGATGTTGAAAAATGGGCAGAGGATTTAAATGATGCTATGTTTATGAAAGTCTATAATTCTTGTCATTTCTTTCATGGTAAATTGATAGAGCTACAAAGTATTGTAATGAAATTTTTAGATTCTGTTATTAATTAACTAGATAGGTTGAATATACTAAATTTACCAAAAGGTAGCGTAAAGCCTCTGTCTTTTGACATAGGTGAGTATCAGTTAATATTTTACATCTTTCGATTTTCGTTATATCTCATTAAGAGTGATAAATTAAAAAGTAGTAATGATTGGTATTTGGAAGATTCTCTATTAGAGAATCTTAGTAAGATAAAGTAAATTTCCGCAGTTTTATCGTTGCTATTTTTATTCAAAAAAATTAGATTTTTGTATGATAGGTATACATTGCTACCATTTTTAGGGTATTACTATATATTGTTAATGTATTGATTATTAACAATAAATTTAAAATTTATCAGCGTTAAATATAAATGTATATTTTCATTAGGTTTATTGAGTAGGCTAATGTGGAGTTAATAAACGAACTAAATGAGAATCATTATCATTTATGTTGACAATATATAATTTTGATCATAGAATAATCAAATGAAACTTTGAACTAGTGTCGCTTTAATTTAGGGGTATATTTTTTGAAATAAGTTTTATTAATTTGGGGGCTTAGATAAATTCACAAATTAGTAAATATAGGTATTAGAGCGCTATTTTGAGAATGAACACTCTGCACTTTTATGAATTTAGTATTGTCTATTATATAAATAAGATATGATCCTTAGAGAATTAAAAAAATATTTAGTTAAAAATAAAAAAGTCACTCTAAAGCAAATTACTAATGACTTTTCTGAAGAACCTGAAACTATAGAATTTATGTTACTCCACTGGATGAATAAAGGAAAAGTAGTTAAGAAAAGTTTAAACTGCCATTTATCTTGTAAGGGATGTTTAATAATAGAACAAGAATATCATTGGCTTGATTAATTTTAATTTATGCTAAAATTAGTCTGAGAGTAAGGAAAATGTATGGCAGATGTTAATGATGAACTACAACAAAAATCAGGCGACGATGTATTTAAATTTGATGCAGTTGATAAAAGTGGGCTGAATATTATAAGTGAGTCTATATCTGGATTTATGGTTTTTATTATAGAACCCGATAATTTAGATATAACTTCTCCTAAAATCTTAGATGTAGGACGTTCAACTAAAATTATTGATAGAAATAGTATAATAAGTATACCTAATTTTGATAAAATGTTAGATGGTAGTCATTCTAACAAAGATGCTTTATTGGGAATAAAAAAAATTGCAGAGATTTGTACCGAGAGAAAAGCTAAGCAAATAGCAGTACTTGGAATACAATCTGGGCAACGTGCAATGAAAGTACAAGCTGATATTCTCAAAATCAATATAACTAATTTCCCAAGTGATAATCAATATGCTCATCTTGATAACTTAGTAAATAGTGTTAATGTGTCAGAAGAATGAGTGAATCAATTCCAGCAAGATAAATCTTGCTGGAATTGATGTAATGATGGATTAAGCAACCATATCTTTTAGTTTCTTAAGAGGCTTAATTTTAACTACATTTCTTGCTGGTTTTGCTTTAAATGTAGTTTCTTCGCCAGTAAAAGGATTAATACCTTTTCTTGCCTTTGTTGCAGGCTTGCGTACAACCTTAACCTTTAATAATCCAGGTAAGGTAAATTCTCCAATATTTCTATTGCTAACATGGCGTTCAATTAATCCAGATAAGTGTTCTAGGATTTCTGCAACTTGTTTTTTAGGAGTTGCAGATGTATCAGCTAGATAGGATTGAATTTGAGTTTTTGTAAAAGAGTTTTTTACAGCAATTGAGTTGCTGCTTACTTTTTTCACACTAGTGGCTGTAGTTTTCTTAGCAGTAGTCTTTCTAGCTGTAGTTTTCTTAGCAGTAGTCTTTCTAGCTGTAGTTTTCTTAGC
>JABSQI010000313.1 GCA_013215905.1 Legionellales bacterium
CAATAAATTTAAGATCTAGATTAAAAACTTGTTGATAAAAATCAACAGTTTGTTTAACGTTTTTTACATATATAATTGTGTAGCCGAATTTCATTTAAAATATCCTCATAAAAAATATTTCCACGGTGGAAGTTATACCTATTTTACTAATTCCTTAATTGTTAGACCACATTCAGTAAATATGAATGTTATAGTTTGTAAATTAAATAAATCATTTAGTTCCTTAGCTTGTAAGTATTCAAAATTTCCAGCATATTCTTTAATTATTGCTTGAATATCAGTTATGTTTATCTTACCGAGTGAGTTGCGCTTATAATTTTCTATAATTTTATCAATATATTTTGGAATATGAAAATCTACCACATAGTATTTGATGTTAAAACCATAGTTTTGTTCTAGTGGGAATTCATCATCAGGATTAATTAAGATAGGTTCATTCATCTCATATCTAGCTGGTATGCCAAATATTTCGCTGACATTACTGTCTCGATGGAGTTTTATATAGGCAAGTACTGCTATAGTAAAAGGAGTTTCATTTTTCAATACTTTTGCTGCGTAGCTGTAGTTAAAATTCATGATTAAATACAAAAAAATTAAGGATAAGTTTAGGATGATATTTGTAGAAAATTTTTGATTGATCTTAGCTATATCCATAACATCTCCCTTGCAATTTGCTATTGTTTAAAATAGATTAACTTTCACAATATTAACATTATCGAATAGTTAATTTTTTTTGTCTATAATTTATTATTGATAGATGGAATTTAGTTAAAAAATGAAATGAAGCTTTATAACAAAATAGATATTTTACAAAAAAATGGTATTGTGTTAGTTTCTTATTTGGCTGGGAAGAGGGCAATTTTTGCAGAAAGCTAATGAAAAAATATATTATCATTTTTTTTGGGATATTTTGTAATAATAGTTTGGCATATAATCTAGATTTTTGCCCGTTTAATGTTCTCCAAGTACCTTTATTGTCTAATTTACTACAATATCAATTGGCTAGAGATGTGCTAGTTAATGAGGTATTATTGAAAGATAGTCTTTTTAGTGAAGATGCTAAGATAAATGGCACGGAA
Organism: Legionellales bacterium; assembly: GCA_013215905.1. The sequence goes on from JABSQI010000313.1 coordinate 1,080, forward strand.
CAGGTTGTTGAAGACAGAAGAAAAATACAATCAAGAGAGATTGGTGCAGCTCCTGGAGAATATATTGATGTCTCACCATTTGTTAATGATTTCCAGAATGTTGATGAGAATCAAGATGATTGGGATGAAGATGAAGAAGGGTATGAATAGCTACTACATTAGATAGATTTTCAATGAAAAAATTTTTATTCATAATATTTTTATTATTAATTTTTGTGGTTTATTTTGCAGATGAGATTACTGAATTTGCATTTGTGCAACTTGCTAGAAAAGAAGGATTGATTGTCGGTGATTTAGACTTATCATGGTATGGAGATGGCTTAAATTTACAAAAATTAAGTATTAAAAAATCTGATAAAAATTTCGATATTGATCTGAAAATTGAAAATTGTAAAATTAAATTTGATACATCTTTATGGAATTATAGTATTGATGTAGATAATCTTAAGGTTAAATATATTACAGAAAATATAGAGAAGGACTCTGAAAATGAAAGCAATAGTATAGCTTTACCTTTAAGTAAGCTATTTAGTATAGGTTTATCAGAAGTTAAGTTGGCCAAAGCTTTATTAGAAATTCAAGATCTTAACTATGAATTAATGATGGATTTTTCTGCTAGTTTGGGGGTTAGTTCTACATCTGCAGATATGAAGGTTGATGGTAGTATTAATGTGTCTGAAAAAAATCGAGCATTGGTTAATGCCAATTTGACAACTGTAGTAAAACTATTTAAACATAAACTGGATTTTACAGGAGAATTTACCCAAATTCAGGTTGATCTAAATAAAAATTTTTTGAATAGCCCACTGAGGTTTGACTCAGGAGTTATTCAGTATTCAGGTAGTACGCTTGAAAATTTAGATACGGATCTTTTAATAAAATTTAATAATAATAAAGCGCAGCTTGATGGTCTCGAAATCAGCAATATAAATTTAACAAGTATTATTAAATTTGAGAATGGGGATCTTATTGTTGATTCAAAAATGCTAGTCAAAAATATTGATGGGATGGGAGATTTTTCAGATATCACATTTAATTCAATATATCAAAGCAAAGATAAAGAGCAGATTAGTGTTAAACAAGCTAAGCTAAAATTTGCTGAGGGAAGTATTTTAATAGAACCATTTCTTTTTGATTTAACCAAAAAAAATGCTTTTAAAATTAATTTTAAAAAGATAAATTTAGATAAGTTGACAAAAACTGTCGAAATTGATGGTTTATCAGTCCAGGGAGGGATCTCAGGTTGGGTAACTCTAGCTTATCAAGATGGGAAGATAGAAATAATAGATAGTCATCTTCAATCTACTTCTTATGGAGGGGTTATCCAATATGATCCTTTAGACAAGACAATGTTAACCAATATCGCAAGTTATATAAAATTACCCCCAGAGTATTGGGGAAATTTTATTTTTCAAAAAATATTGGTTAATGTTAGTAATGCGGATAAGAAAGTTGTTTTTGATATAAAAATTTCTGGTAGTAACCCAGATTTTTTTAATGGCAGGAAGGTGAATTTAAATAGTAAAATTAGACTGCCGATTATTTCTTTATTGAAGAGCTG
>JABSQI010000314.1 GCA_013215905.1 Legionellales bacterium
TGAATCTGATGTTGTATTAGATAATATTAATATTGAGATAGCAAAAGGTGAGTTTGGTGTTTTAGTTGGACCATCTGGATGTGGTAAGTCCACATTACTAAGAATCATTGCTGGTTTGGAATCTATTACTAAAGGTGATATTAAACTTAATAATAAAGTTATTAATAAGAAAGAACCAAAAGATCGTGATATAGCTATGGTCTTTCAAAATTATGCTTTATATCCACATATGACTGTATTTGAGAATATGGCTTATGGCCTTAGAATTCAAAAATATAAGAAAAATGAGATTTTAAAACGTGTAGATAAAGCTGCAGAAATATTGGAGCTTTCATCTTATCTATATAAGACACCACAAGAGTTATCTGGAGGTCAAAGGCAACGTGTTGCTATGGGTAGGGCAATAGTTAGACAACCAGCAGTTTTCTTATTTGATGAGCCACTTTCTAATTTAGATTCTCATTTGAAGGTACAAATGCGCAGGGAAATCAAAAAATTACATAGAGAACTAGGTGTAACAATATTATATGTCACTCATGATCAAGTTGAGGCAATGACCTTGGCTGAAAAATTAATAGTTATTAATAATGGCAAAGTGGAGCAGATATCTTCTCCTATAGGAATTTATGAGAGTCCTGCTAGTATTTTTGTTGGCGGTTTTATCGGTTCCCCTCAAATGAATTTTGTGAAGGGAAAAATTAATAATAATAAATTTAGGATATCAGATAATATTCTATTAGATGTTGATAATTTTACTAATTCTACTGAAGAGGTAGTAATTGGATTTAGACCTGAGAATGTTTATTTAAATGATAATAATTCTCAATATGAGAATTCTTTACAGCTAAAGGTTGATGAGATAGAGCTTCTTGGATCAGATGTATTAATTTATACAAATATTGCGGGAACTGAAGAAGATAATAAAATTACCTTAAGAATGCATAAGTTGCTAAACTTAAAACATAATGATGTCGTTTCTGTTAATATACCCAAAAAACATATTCATGTTTTTGATGCACATTCTGGTAAATCAATTTAGAATCTATCAAATAAGTCTAAGTATTAATATTTTTTGATGGTCATTCAGGTTTGGGGAGAAGAGTAATTTGGATATTATTTTCTAACGATGTTTTATCATTATTCCATTAATATATCCAACTATTATTTTTGATATAAATAATTCACAAATTAATGGGTAGATTGCCCATAAATTTAAATTAAATGAATTTCCTAGATATATTCAAAACTTCTAATGCTTTAGTTGCCATTTCTTCAATAGATAAATTAGTTGCATTTATATAAGGTATTTTATTAATTTTATAAAATTTTTCTATTTTATTATATTCCCAGATACATTGTGTTTTAGATGCATATTTTGACGTACCAGTTCTTTCTTCTCGTACTAGTTGCAGCCGGTTAGGATCTATTAAAAATCCAAATATTTTATCGTGATAGTTTTCAATAAATTCTGGGGTGGATAGTCTAGTTAAATCTTTTTCTATCAACGGATAATTTGCTGCTTTTAAACCAAATTGTAATGCGAGATATAAGCAAGTGGGTGTTTTCCCTGCTCTTGAGGGGCCTATTAGTATAATATCAATTTCTTTATAGTGATTTAATCCTATGCCATCATCACAGGTTAAAGATAAATTTATAGCATTTAGACGTTCTTTGTAATTTTCTTTGTCAAATATTCCGTGACTTTTACCTGTTATGTGAGTATATGGCTGTTTTAGAATATTTGATAATGGTTGGAGGAATATACTAAAGAATTCAAATAAATTGCCTTTACTCTCACTAATGATTTTTCTGATATCATTATTAATAATTGTTGCCATTAGAAGTGGGGCGGAGTTGTTCTTTTTAAATGAATCATTGATTCTTTTAACAACAGAGTGGGCTTTTTCTATAGTATCTACATAAGGAATGGTTATTGATTCGATATCTAGATTTTCAAATTGGGTTACCAAGGTATGTCCGAGTGTTTCTGCGGTTATTCCAGTGCCATCTGATATATAAAATATAATTTGTTTCATGGTTAATTGCTTTGTTAACAATTTATGGTGCAAATATTGAACAATTTACCTATTCTTTTTAAGTCCGATGTAGCGTATTATATATTAATTATATTTTTATGTTAAATTAATTCGCTTTGATTTATATAATGCTATATTAATAATATTGGGGGTAATTGAAAAAAAATGCAAAATTACTTTTGGTTTGATGAAATAAATATGAACGATATCTCTACTGTTGGAGGAAAAAATGCCTCCTTAGGAGAGATGATCAGTAAATTATCTGCAATAGATGTAGAAATTCCTTTTGGTTTTGCTACAACTGCTGAGGCTTTTCGAGATTTTATAACCAGCAATGGTCTTGATAGTGAAATAAACACCTTATTAGAAAATGTTGATGTTGATAATGTATCAGATCTACAAACAGTAGGTAAAATGGTTAGGGATATAATAATTAAATCTAATTTCAACCAAGAGTTTGTTGATGATATAACAAATGCATATAATAAATTATTAGAGAAGTCAGGAGATGGCGCCTCTTTTGCGGTTAGATCTTCTGCAACTGCAGAAGATTTAGCGACGGCTTCTTTTGCTGGGCAGCAAGAGACTTTTTTGAACATATCTG
>JABSQI010000315.1 GCA_013215905.1 Legionellales bacterium
CAATAGTAAAAATTACTGAATTAATAGTAAATAATGTTTTTTTATATTAGCTAAAAATAAATTAGGATTTTTTTGGTATGTCCTAATAATGCCTACTCCGACAAAATTTTATAATACTTAAGTTTTAAACTTACGGAAAATTTACGGTATTTATTTTTAGTCTTGAAATTAATATTGCTATATTTCAGGCATGTATTACATGTTCAGTTAATTTTACGGTTAAAAAATTGAGGTGATTTATTTCATAATTATTACCATGCAAATAGAAGTAGAATTTAGTTAGGAGTGTTATATGAAAAAAATATTTTGGACGAGCATGGTATTGTTTATCTTTCCTTGTGTATTTGCGGCTAATTTTAATGTAATAAATGAATCAAATTATGAATTTTTAGGTGAGATTAATTTAGCTTATGATAATCAATCATTAAAGACTTTGAGAATCATTGATATTCCTGGTTATTTGCAGTTATCAAATGGTGAAAAAAGCTCTATTAAAAAAGATATTCCTGCTTTAAAAGCAAATGATAAGAATCTAAAATCTTCTTTTTATGTATTAGGAGCACTAAAAATAGATAAAGATGAATATGAATTTTTTGAATTAGAATGTGAACAAGATCCTAACCGAACAAGTGAAAATATACTTATCACTATAAATAATACAGGTGGTTCTTGTTATATAAAATATTCATAAAATTATAACAATCAATACTTAGTATTTAAATTACGATTAATAAATATATTTAAAGAGATAAATATGCAATATTTAAAAGAATATAATAAGTTTAATGATGATTTGAAAGTAACCTTCGGGCGTGCTATAGAAATTGCTAAAGATAGTAGGCAAAAAAAAATTACTTTAGAATGTTTGCTGTTAGCATTGCTAGATAATCAATCTATACAGGTAGCCCTACATTATTGTGAAGTGGATGCCAATATTTTAAAGATAGAGCTATTTAAATATTTGGAAAAAACAAAAAAAGTCTCTCAAAATAATAATGAATATTTTGAGCTAGATAAATCACTCCAAAAAGTTATTCAGCGCGCTATATTTAATACAAACATGACTGCAGATAATAAAGTAAAAAGTTTAAGTATATTTATAGCAATTTTTAGTGAGAATAGAACCAAAGCTGCAAAAACCTTGCAACAAGTACCTTTTTTCAGATTAAGAATGTTAGCATATTTAGATGAGGTAAATGCTAATATTAATAAAAACAATAACTTGGGAAATGCTAAAATTACAAATAATGCTATTAGTGCTTTAGATACGTATTGTGTGAATTTAAATAAAAAAATGCTATCTAATAAAGCTTCACCTTTGATTAAGCGTGATAATGAAATTATTAGGTTATCTCAAATACTTAATCGACGGAAAAAAAATAATCCCTTATTACTAGGTGAGCCAGGAGTTGGGAAAACATCTATAGTTGAAGGTTTAGCGTTACAAATTGCAAAAGGCACTGGGCCTAGAGTACTTGCTAATAGTACAATATATTCTCTTGATTTAGGGATGCTGTTGTCTGGGACAAAATATAGAGGAGATTTTGAGAAAAGACTACAAAATATTTTGGACGAAATAAGTAAAGATAAAAATTCAATATTATTTATTGATGAAATTCATAACATAATTGGTGCTGGCTCAACGGCTAATCAATCTACAGATCTTTCTAATTTATTAAAGCCATTGTTATCGAGCGGGGAATTAAAATGTATTGGCGCTACAACATATAAAGAGTATAGAGAAAAATTTACAAAAGACAAAGCATTAACAAGGCGTTTTCATAATATTGAAATATCTGAACCTAGTAAAAATGACACCATAGACATTCTAAATGGTATGAAAAAGACTTTTGAAGAATATTATCAGATAAAAATTGAAAAAAATGCTATTATATCAGCTGTCGAGCTATCTGATAGGTATATACTTGATAAATCTTTTCCAGATAAAGCGCTAGATATCATAGATGAAGTTGGGGCGTATTATTTAACTGATGATGTTTCATCTAATCGTCTAATTGAAGTATCTGATATAGAATTGGCAGTTTCAAAAATGGTGAATATCCCTGTTAAAAAAATGTCAGAGTCAGAGAAAGAATCTTTATTGAACTTGGAGAAAAATTTAAAATCTTCAGTATTTGGGCAAGATGATCCTATTGAAAAGCTTAGTTCAACTATTAAGATTGCATATTCTGGCTTAAAAGATACCAGAAAACCAGTGTCGTCGGTGGTCCACGGTAACAGATGGACTTTTACAATTATAATATATAATTGAATGATTTTGAGTGCAATTAAGGATCTAATTGCACGACAATTTTTCACTTTGCAAGTAATTGCACGACCGCGCAGCGGGAGTGCAATTAGCAGAAGTGAAAAATTGGAGTGCAATTATTCCTTAATTGCACGAAAAATCATTCAATTATTATGTAATTACATACCTTTCACATTTTCCGAATCAAACTGTGCAATTAAGGATCTAATTGCACAGTTATTTACTGTGCAATTAAGGCTCTAATTTGCACGGTATGTAATTACATTTATAATTCCGAACTAGTTGAATTACAAGCTTTTTATAGTCGTAATACCCCCTCTGCGGGAGGTGTATTAATCTGTATTATTATTA
>JABSQI010000316.1 GCA_013215905.1 Legionellales bacterium
AGCTATCAGAATTTTGTCAGCGATATGCAATCAATAGGTGGACAGGTTAAATATAATGAATATAGTACTAGTAGGGCTTAAAAATTCTGGTAAAACAACTTTTGGTGCTAATCTTGCCAAAGATAAAGACTTAAAATTTATAGATTTAGATGACGTAATACTTAAGTCTTATAATACTGTAAATAAAAAAGAGGTAAATAAGATTTCTCATGTATATAAAGTATTAGGGAAGGACGCATTTAGAGAGCTTGAGAGTGCAGAAATATTAAAACATATGATGATAAAGAAAACTGTTTTTGCAACTGGAGGCGGAAGTGTAATAAATCAGCAATGCTTACCAGTTCTACGAAATATGGGTAGAGTTTTCTATTTATATCTGTCAGAAGATGAGTTTATTAGCAGAGTGATGAGTGATAGTAATGAAACATATCTGCAAAATTTAAATTTAGAAAGTATCTATAAATTGAGGCACGGGTTATGCCAACAAATTGCAGACTGTGTTGTGGATGTATCTGATAGATGTAGTTCGGTATCCTATAAAAAAATTTTACAAAGTATGTAATTATGAATAATATTTTTGGAAAAAAATTTTGTATAACAACATGGGGGGAGTCCCATGGTAAGGCTGTTGGGGTAGTAATTGATGGGGTCCCTGCTAATATCAAGGTAGGCATTGCTGAAATTAATGAGGCTTTGGAGAAAAGAGCTCCAGGTCGTTCCGAATTTACTTCTCCTAGGAAAGAAAGTGATTCTGTAGAAATTATGTCAGGGATGTTTAACGGTAAGACAACAGGCACACCAATTTCATTATTAGTAAAAAATAGAGATGCCGATAGTAGTAAATATGAAGTTATCAAAAATAAATTTAGACCTGGCCATGCAGATTATACCTATACACAAAAATATAAAAATTATGATTATCGTGGTGGAGGCAGAGCCTCTGCTAGAGAAACTGTTGGTAGAGTAGCAGCAAGTGTTTTTGCTAAAAAAATTTTAGAACCTCAAAATATTATTGTAAGAGCTTATTTGCAACAAGTAGGTGATGTATCTTTGGAGTACCCTTTTCCAAATTTGACTGAAATTGATAATGATCCAATTTTTTGTCCAGATATGAAAATTTCTAAAAAAATACAACAGCAATTAATTGAAGTTAAGCAGGCGGGAAATTCTATTGGAGGAATAGTAGCTTTTGATTGTCAAAATGTTCCAGTGGGATTAGGGGAGCCTGTATATAATAAATTAGAAGCCGCATTAGCTAATGCAATGCTTAGTATTCCAGCATCTAAAGGATTTGAAATAGGACTTGGATTTACTGCCGCTACTATGACTGGGAAACAACATAATGATGAAATGTTAATGAGTGAAAATCAAATATACTATAGCACTAATAATAGTGGGGGGATCTCAGGAGGTATTTCTAATGGTGATAGGATATATGGCAGAGTAGCCTTTAAGCCATCTTCTAGTATTTTACAAAAACAATCTACAGTCGATGATAGAAATAATAATACTAATATTGAATTACCAAAAGGTTCAAAACATGATCCTTGTGTGGCAATACGTGGTGTAAAAGTAGTTGAGGCAATGTGTTACTTAGTATTGGCTGATTTCATCTTATTATAGGGATTGATTGTAGAATTTATTGTGAGTATATTGAATACTCATATTTAAATAAGATAAGGTGAAAATACATAATGAATAGTTTCAGGTTAAAAAAAATATTAGGTCTGCTATTATTTTGTTTATGTAGTATATCTTATTCTAAAATATTTAATTTAAAACTAAAAAATAGTGAGGATACTCCTACCCGTTTTAGTGCATTTTATTATAGTTGCGAGAGACCTAAAGAGCCTATTAGGGAGTTTGTTTTTCCTGCTAATTCTACCAATATAGTGGAGTTTGATATTAGAGATAATCCTCAGGGAGACTATATTGATGTTGTGGCAATTGGAGGTAAACCCACAAAGAATGAAAAATTGTATACCATCTATATTTTAAGCTCTTGGTTACGACAATATGGTTTTCAGGCTAGTTTTGGTTTTTCTATTCCTTTGATAGTTAACTATAGGTATCTGAAAAGGGCTTCTTACAAAATAGATTTCACAGATTATATTGTAGCAACACAGATCGAATTTAAACAGCAGGGCGAGATAGCTACTCTTGAAATGTATTGATATGAGTAAAAATGTTATCTACTGAATCAATTCAGACTCTAAATCGGAATTGTTTTTTTCTACAATATCATAATAAACATTAGTTTTCATTGATAGTCGCTTTATATATAGTATAATATACAATTAAAATGAATGTTAATATGATTTTGTTACTGTTTAGTGTTAGTGCTTCTGTTAGAATTAGTATTTCTCTAGTGTCAGTTTTAGGATCATTGGTCGTGCTATTGCCAATCGCAGTGTTAGTGTTAACGTTAGTGCTAGCGTTAATGTCATTGTTAGTGTTGGTGTAAATGTTAGTGTTTGTTTTAGTGTTTGCTTTAGTGTTTGCTTTAGTGTTTGTTTTAGTCTTTGCTTTTTTAGTGGTAGTCTTTGTTTTTTTAGTAGTGGCCTTTGTTTTTTTAGTAGTGGTCTTTGTTTTTTTTTTAGTATTAGTATTGTTATTA
>JABSQI010000317.1 GCA_013215905.1 Legionellales bacterium
TATCTGCTAATTGCAATTAATCACTTGACGGTAAAAATATTGCTATTCTTGTATAGCTGTATTTATAATAGACTAAATACCCAGTTACATTAAAGATCTATAAAAATATATAGGCAGGTTCATTTGTATGGCTAATAGTTCCTTGAGAAAAATAGAAGTTGTTCCATATGATCCAGAATGGCCATCAATATTCATACAAGAAGCTAAGAAAATAAAATTAGCCCTTGGTGATAAATGTTTGGCTATTCACCATGTGGGTTCTACCGCAGTACCAAACCTTGCCGCGAAACCTAAGATTGATATCATAGCTGAAGTAGAAGATCTAACATTTGAGTATAAAGGCCTCAAAAAATTAAACTATGAGTATATGGGGGGATATAGTTTGCCTTTACGAAAAAGTTTTATATATCGTTCAGATAAATTAAATGTCAATCTACATGTTTTTGAAAATAATGACCCAGAAATAGAGTTGAACTTATTATTTAGAGACTATCTTTGTTTACACCCAAAAGATCGGGATAAATATGCAGCTTTAAAGTTTCAATTGTTAGAAAATGAAGAGTGTCATACGAAAGGTGATAATATGTATAAAGGTTATACATTGAAGAAGCATGCTTTCATCCAAGATATATTAAGAAAAAAATGTTTTAATCGGTTACGTTTTGTTATGTGTGCTCACTATACAGAATGGGATGCTGCTAAAAATTTTCGAAATAGATATTTTTTTGACCCTCTTAATATAAAAGACCCTTATACATGGACATTTAAAAATAAACATCATAAACATTTTATATTTTATCGAGGTATTGATATTGTTGGTTATTCACATATTCAATTATGGCCAGAACAAAGAGCTGCTGTACGTATTATTGTTATAGATGAGCAAAATAGAGGGAAAGAATATGGGGGAAAATTTTTATTGCTAATTGAAAAATGGCTTAAACTTAATAATTATAGAAGTATTCATACTGAAAGTTCTCCTTCTGCATTAGGCTTTTATAAAAATCTTAATTATGAGGTTATGCCTTTTGATGATCCAGATGGCTATACAGGGGACCCAGACGATATTGCAATGGGTAAAATATTATAATTTTTCTTATGGATATTTATAAATAAAGTTTAATGTGGATAACATAATCTTTATCCTTTAGAATATGTTTTCATTATAGAAATTATGATATCGAATTGAATGGAAATAATTGTATTTGAAAAAGCTTCATATAAGCATAAAGATTTAATATTTTCTTGGCTTAAAGAAAAGCATGTGAAAGAGTTTTGGGATAATACTCAAAGTCATAAAAATGACATTTTAAACTTTATAGATGGAAGGAAAACACCTTCATCATACTGTGAAGGTAAATATGTTTACTGGATTGCATATTGTAATGAAGAACCTTATGCAATGCTGATGACAATTCAAGAAACGCATAAAGATAATATTGGTGAACTTAAATTATCACACCTATCAAAAACTGGGAATACATATGGCATTGATTACATGATTGGAGATCTTCAATATTTAGGTAAAGGATATGCAGCAAGAACATTAATAAAATTTGTTGAATTTCTGAGAGATGTTTTCGATAAAAAAGCAGATACATTTTTTATTGATCCAGCCGCTGATAACCCAAGAGCCAAGCATGTTTATGAAAAATCGGGTTTTGTATATATAGACGATTTTATAATGATCGGAGACTGTAGTGGAGCGGGTAAAACTCATAATTTGTTAGTCAAAAAGATAACTCCTACAGTCAACTTAGAATATGCAACTTTGAAAGACTATCCACTAATACAAAATATGGCAAGATTTTATGTTTATGATATGTCTAAGGAATGTGGTCTTATCTCCGATGAGTGGAATTTGCCACATGATGGACTTTATGAAAGCTTTGATTTTAGGTGTTATTTTGAAGATGAATCTCGTAAAGCATATATTGTGAAAGTTTATGACGAAATTGCAGGTTTTATATTATTAAATCAAATAACTACAGACGAAGAAATTTATTGGTGTATGGGTGAATTTTATATTCTTGGAAAATTTCAAAGAAATGGTATAGGTGAGCAGAGTGCCTTAAAAATATGGCAAATGTATCCAGGAAAATGGGAGATATTAGTGATTCCGGAAAATAAATCGGCGGTTAATTTTTGGGAAAATATTATAATAAATTATACAAACAAAAATTATACAAGAGATATTAAAAAAATATATTTTGATAAGAACCAGCCTAGAAGAATAAGTTTTACATTTATTACTAAGTCATAAATTTATCAAGTAATAACAGAATGGTTCTAATTTATTTGTGAGCTATATCTTAAAGCTAAGGCGCTATTTCTTCAATATCCAATTTTAGTACATGTTATTTGAGAAGTTGTCATAAAAATATTAGTTGAGCTATTAGAAACTATATAGTTGAAGATTTATTCTATGTTTATTTGTAATGCATTCAATTTTGTATTAATAATTTCTATTCTTACAAGGAGACTATCAAATAAAGGTAATTCTTTAGAAAAAAAGGCGTCCGAAGATCGCAAAAAAAATAGTAAACAAAGAAAAGCCGACGAAACGGCCGCCGCCGAGTTAATAGCCGCCTTAATTCGTGACGAGGTAACACTAAAA
>JABSQI010000318.1 GCA_013215905.1 Legionellales bacterium
ACCAACATATAAAAAATACATATATGGCACTAATAAAACAATACGTAAGATGGTTAATAAATTTGGTAAATATTTCATGGTTTAAACCGATATATCAACTGATTCAGGTTATCTATATTAATAAGGTCTAGTTGCTCATTTAACTCCAATACCTCTTTAAATTTATTAATATCACTAGTCAAATTTATTTGAAATGTTACATCATGACGTTTTAAACTCACAATATTAACTGAATCAACAATCGATAATTTAGTTAAATAATCTCTAACTTGTTTATAATCATCATTAGAAGAAATATTTTTCACGCTAAGTTTTACTTTAGTAACACCATAGCTATTAGATAAATTAGTTCGTTCTCTGAGTAAATTCGCCATGTTATTAAAGCCAGCTTTTACAGCAAGATCAAGACTAGCATCTTCATTTATCCAATGCTGAGTTTCCGCTTGAGTATATAGCATCCACGAAATACTCCACCCATCTAAAGTATGTTGCATATTGCTAATAACAATCACTTCTTTCGCATACTTTCTAGATAAATGTTCAATTAATTCTTGAGATTGTACAAAGTCATCCTTATTGAAAGCTTGTTCTTCATCCAGATCACCTAAAGGAAAATAAATTGGCAATCCTATTTTAGTACTAATTTGATTGACCATCTCTACTATGTCCCTTGATGTATTAGCCCCTAATTGAGATAAACTTCTACCATCTATGAAAATCCAGAGTAAAATTTCAGGTCTTTTAATCCAAGGGGAAATTTCTAACTTTCTTAGAATAGAATTAATTTGTTTTTTATTAAAATTCATTTTCAAAAATAATTTATCCTCGTCTTCTACATAGCCATAACTTTGCAAATATTTATCTGGCTGACCCACAAATTTTTCAGTCTCAACAAACTCCATAACAGTATCATCACTTGATACTCGCTTAAGCACCTCCACCAATCCCAAACTCATAGCAACTTTTTTGGCCTCTGGTGAACGATTAGCCACATTTACTTTAGCCATATATAGATTATCAATACCTGCAGAACACGGGCATAACGAAAATATAATTAACAATGTACTAATAAAAATAGGAAGGGATTTCTGTTGTAGCAAAACTATATTCATGTATATTTTATTTACTAAAAATGAGTCCAAATTGCAGACATTAATATTACCTCTATGCATAAAGCAAAGCAAAACATAGCAACATATTTTTACAAAAGATGTTAGCTAAAATTCTAATTTTAGTTTATTATTTTATCTATTTGCGCAATTATTTTTCTTATGCATGTAATATCAATAAATTTTCAAAAAATTGCCACCAAAACTAATTATATTTGCTAAACTGGGTATATGAGTATTAAAATTATTTCAACTTATTGATTTAATAGGATAAGGTTTAGATGATCAAGTCAGAACTAATAAATATTTTAACTAATAAACAAAAACATATCTCTGAAAAAGACGTATCTCTAAGTGTAAATTTATTATTAGAGTATCTTAGAGAAACCCTTGGTAAAGGTGGCCGTATTGAAATCAGGGGATTTGGTAGCTTTTGCCTACACTATCGTCCCCCAAGAAATGCTCATAATCCTAAAACAGGTAACCGAGTTGTAACTAAAGCTAAGCATAGCCCTCATTTTAAACCAGGAAAAGACCTAAGAGAGAGAGTCAATGATTCCAGGCACACTTATGAAATCAAAGATGACGAGGACTACACCGGCGATGAAGATAGTGGTTCTGTATCTCAGTCAACTAGCTTGATTCTTTAAGCTTAGGCAGAGTAACCCCTGTTTGACCTTGGTATTTACCTTGTTTATCAAGATATGATATCTCACAAGGCTCATTAGCCTCCAAAAAGATAAACTGAGCTACACCTTCATTAGCATATATCTTAGCAGGCAAAGGAGTGGTATTAGAAAATTCCAGAGTTACATGCCCTTCCCACTCAGGCTCCAGTGGAGTGACATTTACTATTATTCCACATCTAGCATAGGTAGATTTACCTAAACAAATAGTAAGTATATTACGTGGGATCTTAAAATACTCAACTGTCCGTGCTAGAGCAAATGAATTAGGAGGAATAATGCAGATATCTGTTTCAATATCTACAAAACTATTTTCACAAAAATTCTTTGGATCGACAATAGAAGAGTTAATATTAGTAAATATCTTAAACTCTTTTGCACACCTCACATCGTACCCATAACTTGAATTACCAAAAGAAATTACATTATTCTTCTCTTGTTTAGTTACTTGCGTATCCACGAATGGGCTGATCATATTATGATCGATAGACATTTTTTTAATCCAAGTATCAGGTTTAATAGACATTTTTACACCCAAGCAGTTATTAATATGAGAGATATAATACCAGTTTCAACAAAAAAAATTTACTACTAATTTACATATATTAACTTGAACTAAGCAACTTTGAAATTTATCTTATAAGGGATGACAATATCTTAGAAGATAGATTTGACTCCGTGGTTTGATCCATATAGATTTACCTGCTTTTAAATGGCAGGCGCAAAACAGTTAAAAGATCACTTGAATATTTATTATTACTATACCCACTAATGCCAATAGTTACATTATTTACTCCTTTTCTAGGCTCAGGCA
>JABSQI010000319.1 GCA_013215905.1 Legionellales bacterium
AAACATGGCATTTTCAGTTAGGCCAGCAAGGATATGTCCTAGAATGAGATGACCTTCTTGAATTTTAGCTGTTATCTTTGAGGGTACTTCGATGAGGTAATCACAAAAAGGCTTCATTTTTCCTTGCTTACTACCAGTAAGACCAACACAAGTTATGCCTTTAGCTTTCGCTTCTTCTAATCCAAGGATTATATTCTTAGATGTTCCAGATGTAGAATATGCAATAAAAACATCATTTTGATTTGCTAGGGTTTGGATTTGTCTTGCAAACAGTTTTTCATATCCATAATCATTACCAATAGCAGTTATAATCGAAGTGTCCGTAGTAAGTGCTATAGCAGGAAGGCCCGGTCTATCAAAGGCGAACCGACTAACGAACTCTGCGGCAATATGTTGAGCATCAGCCGCACTTCCACCATTGCCCGCAAGAATTATTTTCCCATCATTTTTTAAACAGTCAATTAGTGTTCTAGCAACGGTTTCAAGGGTTTCAATTAAATTATTATCTTGTAGCATATTTACTAAGACATTATTAATATCTTTCATCTGTTCTAGAATATAATTTTTCATTTAATTCTCCAGGATTGAGCTCCATGTTTAACAAAATGACAGTTACTGACTTCTCCACCTAATTGTTCTAAGCTAGTTTTTACATTTATTTTTTTATGTGTCGGGACGTAGAATAACATAAACCCTCCGCCTCCAGCTCCAGAAACCTTGCCAGCAAGTGCCCCAGCTTCAATTGCTGCGTTATAAGCTTTGTCGATATGCTCAGTTGTTATTGCACTAGAAGAAAGTTTTTTTTGTTTCCAACCATTTTGCATAGCATCAACAAGGGCATCAAAATCACCAATCAAAAGGGATCTTTTCATATTAACAGCTTCTTTCTTGATGCTGTGCATAGCATCAAGAGAAGCTTGATTACCTTCTCTTATTTTTCTTGATTGATCAGCTATAATATTTTCAGAGGCTCTTGATATTCCGGTAAAGTATAATACTAAGCAGGACTCTAAGTCGTTTATTATCCAATTTTTAACAGCTAGTGGGTCAATAACAGGCTTATTATCTCCTTGAAACTCCATATAATTAAATCCACCAAAGGTAGCAGCATATTGATCTTGTTTTCCACCTTTTAAGCAACAATCTACTCGTTCTACTTCTAGGGCTATTTTACCAATTTCATGGCTATCAAGGGGAAGATTTAATAGCTCAGAAAAAGCCTTGACCATCGCAACAACAAGAGTTGAGGAGGCTCCTAGTCCTGAACCAGCAGGAGCATCACAAAAGGTGCTGAGTGTCATGGGTATAGGTTTTCTGTCATTGTATTCCCTGATCATATGGTTATAAACGGCTTTGTGTAAATCTAGTTCGCCATTAATTTCAAATTTCTCTTCAAGGTTTTTGATTTTTACTTCTTGTAGATCTGAGGCAATAAATCTAACTACGGGCTCATCTATTATTTTTATAACTGCATAGGCGTATCTATCGATAGTTGTGTTTAAGACACACCCACCATATTTGTCACAATAGGGCGATACATCGGTTCCGCCACCAGCAAGACTAATGCGCATAGGGGCTCTTGCTTTAACAATTGTTCCAACTCTTAAGGAAAGGTAATGCTCCAAAATTTAATATCCTCCTGTATCCATATCAGGTCTAATTTTGCTAAAACCACCCAGAAATACGACTTTAGGTAGGCAATTTAGCCAATATTTTATGACTAATTCTACCATGCATACTATCAGTCTAACAAGTGAGAAAATTTTATATTTCTGTAGAAGGATTAGGAATGATGTTGGACTTCATTGTTCATTTTACTTCTATTTAAGGAAAAATCTAGAGCTAAAATATTAAAGGTATAACTTATGTGGATTGCAAAATTCAGGGCAAAAATAAGTATAAATTTCACATTGCAAAATAATAGTTTACTCTAGTACTAAGAGCTCTATTTTTTCTTGAAATAAAATAATAGGTATGATTGATATAGATTGGTATTAAGAATAGGTTTACATATACTGAAAGGTAGCGTAAAGACCTTGGGTTTTGGCATAGGGATAATCGGAAAGCTTGAATTAACGCCTATTAACTTCTTGCTTTATTTGCGATACTTTCACTAATAAATTCTAAATGTTTTACTGTATTCTTTTCACTGAATTTAAGAAAAGCCAAATCGTGAGCATCTAACCCATACTTACCCCAGCATAATTGTACTGAATCATCAAATGAAATTATATCAGGGCTGGGTCTTCTTATTTGTGGATTAATCGAAAAGATATTCTCAAAAAAAACTCTTTGAGAACTTACTTTGGATTGTACTAATCTAGAAATTAGATCTATATAACAATCGCATATAAAAGAATTTGCAATCGGAGACCAGGCTTCTTGTTCTTCTTTTGTGAGATTATTAAGACAAAGATAAGCTATGTCTAATATTTTGCGAGAAAAAATAGGAAAGTAAGATGATGGTGCAATCAGTTTATAGCTAAGCATAATCTTGGGAATACTGTCTTGTAAAGAGCCAGCATATCTTTCTAAATCAAAAACTCAGGTATGAAAAAAAAAAATATTATCATTATATTTCTTATC
>JABSQI010000032.1 GCA_013215905.1 Legionellales bacterium
TTAATATCAAAACCTACAATATTAAAGATTTTACAGAATCTGATAAAGAACGAATAGATGATAAACCTTATGGAGGTGGGCCAGGCATGCTCATTCGATATGAGCCACTCAGAAAGGCCATACTTACAGCTAAGTCTGATCTTGGAGATAAAGACGCCCCAGTCATTTATCTATCCCCCCAAGGCAGATTATTCAATCAATCCCTAGCTAAGCAATTTTCAATAGAATACGCTAATGTGATACTCGTATGTGGCAGATATGAAGGTATTGACGCTAGAATTATTGAAAATTTTGTCGATCTAGAGCTATCAATTGGCGATTATGTCCTTTCAGGGGGGGAATTTGCAGCACTAGTAGTTATAGATTCAATATCCCGCAATGTAAATGGGGTTTTAGGTAACAAAAAATCTGCATGTTGTGATTCATTATACGACAAAGTACTTGAATACCCTCAATATACCAGACCAGCCATAATTGATAATCTTAAAGTTCCAAGTACTTTATTGAAAGGTGATCACAAAGAGATTGAGAAATGGAGAAATCAGAAATCATTAGAAAATACCAAAGAAAAAAGGCCAGAATTACTCCAAAAGAAAGACTTATAAGCATAAAATAATGGAAAAAATATAGTAAATCAAATCACCAAAGTCTTGGATTTTTTGTAGATTTATTATATAATCGGTCTGTTAAATAAGGTGAATTAAATGTCAAATCTATTACTCCAGTTTGAAGAAGAACAAATTAAAAACAAATCCATAGAACAATTTAGTACCGGAGATACTATTATTGTTAATGTGAAAGTTAAAGAAGGAGATCGAGAAAGATTACAAGCATTTGAAGGATTCGTTATCGCTAAAAAAAATAGAGGATTAAACTCTTCATTTACCGTTCGCAAAATCTCTTATGGAGTTGGAGTAGAAAGAGTATTTCAAACATTTTCACCTCTTATCGATAGCATCAAAGTAAAAAAATCTGGTGATGTTAGAAGAGCAAAACTATACTATCTCAGAGAAAGATCTGGTAGAGCAGCTCGAATAAAAGAAAAATTACCCACAAAAAAACAGAAATAAGTAATTTTTAACATAAATATTAAATTCGGATATTTTTGAATGTCTAGATGGGGGTTGATCGATACTCCTTTTGGTTTATTTGGTATCGAATATCATAATAATACTATATTAAAAACTAAGTGGGTACTAGACACTCCAAGTACCTATGCACAAGATCTCCACCCTACTTTGTTAGTCTTACAACAAGAAATTAACAAATATTTAATTGATCCAAATTATAAAATTAATTGTCAATTAAATATTATAGGTACAAATTTTCAAAAGCAAGTATGGGAATATTTAAGAACTATTCCTTGTGGAACCACTTTATCATATGGTCAATTAGCTAGAAAAATGCAAAGCTCAGCAAGAGCTATTGGTCAGGCATGTAAGAAGAATCCATTCCCTCTTATAATACCATGTCATAGAATAGTCAGTAAACAAAATATTGGTGGATTTATGGGGAAATCTTCTGGAACAGCTATTAATATTAAACTATCTTTATTAAAACACGAAATGGCTCTTACATAAAAAATGTCAAATGCTCGTTTGTACATAATATGGTCCATTATTTGGGGAACGACATGGCTATCAGTCCATTATCAAGTGGGCAGTATATTACCTGCATGGTCAATATGCTATAGATTTTTATTAGCGGCATTAATCATGTTTATGTACTGTAAAATTACCAAAAAAACATTATCTTTTTCATTACATCAGCATCTTTTTGTAGCAATTCAAGGCTTGGGAACTAATTGTGCTAATTTTATATTCTTTTATTATGGTTCAATGTACTTAATAAGCGGTCTTGTTGCAGTAGCATCAGCCAATATAATGATTATGAACATTATTAATAGCAAATTAATACTAAATAAGCCAATTAAGTTGAAATTAACATTGGGGGCATTAATTGGAATATGTGGATTAATTGTAGTTTTTAGAGGAGAAATTCTTCGAATTGATCTAAATAATGAAATAATGCGAACAAACTTAATGATAGGTTTTATATTATGTACTATAGCCTGTTATTGTGCTTCTTTTGGCCAAGTACTCTCAATATATAATAACAAAAATTTATCTATTCCAATAACTCAGGGCACAGCCTTTTCAATGTTATATGGGAGTATTTTTTCTGCATGTATAGCTATCAGTACAGGCACGCCACCCTCATTAGATTTATCATTTCAATATATTTCTTCGCTTATATATTTGAGCGTTTTTGGTTCAGTTATAGCCTTTAGTATGTACTTTAAATTGCAGACTAACATTGGAGCAGTAAAATCAGGTTACGTTTTCGTTTTAGTACCTTACACAGCTCTATTATTATCTTATTTAATAGAAGATTTTTCATTCCACAACTCTATCTATGCCGGCATGTTTCTAATTATCTTAGGCAATATAGTTGTACTAGGAATACCCAGAAATATTAAAAGACACATTTATGTGGGCCTTAGATTACTCAAAAATATCATTTTGAAATATAGATATTATAAAAAAGCTATATAATTACGATATACTATTGTATAAATTAATCCAAATTTATAAAAAATAATTGATTATAGCTATAGCTAAATTTATATACAATAATAAGGCAACGAGTAGTATTAGGACATTAGTATGAACAATAACACCCAAAAAAATTCCAATAAATATCTAATACCCCCTAATAACATAAGTATTATTAGGAAACCAAACTGTGAATATTTTAGTATATGCGGCGGTTGTAGTTTGCAACACATACCACAAAACACTCAAATATACATAAAAAATAAGATTTTAGAAAAAAACTTTAATAGATTTAAGATCCGATTAAGTAAACCATTTTCTCCAGTATCAACTAACGAATGGCATTATCGGCATAAAGCTAGAATGAGTGTTAAATACGACATAAAGAAAGATAGAGTCTTGATAGGATTTCGTGAGAAAAATAATTCTAGATTCGTTGCTAATATAAATTCATGCGAAATTTTGCCTAAACACATAAGCACCTTAATCCCGGAATTAAAAAAAATTGTACGTTCATTATCGATTTTAAGACAGATCCCTCAAATCGAACTCATTTGTAGTGAAGAAGTTTCAATCATGGTATTTAGAACTCTCATAGAAGCATCAAAAAATGATGTAGATATACTTAACGATTTCTCAGAACAACACAATATATCCATATATCTACAACCAGGAAATGAATTATCAATGTTCCCTATTAACACTACTAGTTCAAAAAAGATATCATATAAAATTGAGAAATTTAACGTAGAGTTACAATTTAAACCATATCACTTTACCCAAGTTAACCCTGATACCAATAAACAAATGATAGCAAAAGCTATAAATTTGCTAAAATGTAATTCAAATGACAATATCTTAGATTTATTTTGTGGTATTGGTAATTTTTCTATTCCGATTGCAACAATCGCAAAATCAGTTATAGGTATAGAATTATCAAATCAGATGGTAGAACAAGCTAAACAAAATGCTCAAAATAATAATCTGACCAATACAACATTTCTTGCTATTGATTTACAAAAACAGTTAAATTTTGATAAATTCAATAACGTAATCAACAAAGTAATTATTGATCCTCCTAGAAATGGTGCTGCATCCGTTCTGCCGGAAATATTATCAATCAAACCAGAATATATATTATATATATCCTGCAATCCTGATACTTTATCTTCTGATGCTAAAATAATTTTACAGCATAATTACAGTATTGAGACACATGGAATTGTTGATATGTTTTCACAAACAAAACATATAGAATCTATGGTACTATTTAGATATCATGAAAATGTCAATTAATCAAAATAATTTATATGAAAATTGGCTAAGCAAAATCGCATGTTTCTTATCCACAAAACAACTTGAAAGTATAAAACCTTCATTAGAATTAACAAAATCATATCATAGACAAGAGATAGAAATTGCTCTTGAATCTTCATATTTGATGGCAAAATTAGGATATGATGAAAATGCAGTAATTTCAGCACTTCTCATGTATATACCAAACTCTTTGAGAAAAAACGTTACTGATCCGATTGTTTTAAAGATGATATCTGGAATTTCAGCAATGTCTAACATAGACAAACAATCAAATAAGTCTACAAAAAATAGAATTCAATTAAATAATATTAATAAGATGATTATTACAGTAATAAACGATCCAAGAGTATTAGTGATAAAACTTGTTGAGCAATTATGCAAAATAAATCTTATTAATGAAAGTTTAGGAAAAATGGAAATTGCCAAATTAATTATGGATGTTTACGCCCCTCTATCAAATAAACTAGGAATAGGTAAACTTAAATCAGATTTAGAAGATTCTGCTTTTGAAATTTTAAACACAGAACAATATAAATTAATATCAAAATCTGTTAAAGATCATAAAAATGAAAGAAACAAACAACTCTCTATGGTCATTGAACAAATCAAAACTATTTTTAATAAATCTTTAAATATAGATTTTAAAATATATGGCAGAGCAAAACATATTTATAGTATATATAAAAAAATGCAGAAAAAAAATGTCTCACTAGAACAAATATATGATTCTATTGCTATTAGAATATTAGTCCCGAATATAGATAATTGTTATGAAGCACTCAGTATAATAAATACAATGTGGGAAAATATACCAGATGAATTTGATGACTATATTGTAAATCCTAAATCTAATGGCTATCGTTCTCTTCATACAGCTGTATTTAACAATAAGCATAAATTTGAGGTGCAAATAAGAACTTTCCAAATGCACCAAGAAGCAGAATATGGTATCGCTGCTCACTGGATATATAAATCTGCGGAAAAATCTCATGGGTCTGATGAGCAAAAAATCAAGTGGCTTAGAAATGTATTAGAGTGGGGAGATGACTTATCCTATAGTAACTTACATAATACAGACTTATCTAGTAATAGAGTTTATGTTTTCACACCAATGGGAGATGTAATAGATTTACCAGTAGGCTCAACCCCAATTGATTTTGCTTACTCAATTCATACTGAAATTGGCCACAGATGCAAAGGAGCAAAATTATCTGATAAAATAGTACCTCTCAATTATAAATTACAAACTGGAGATCAGTTAAAAATCCTTACCAGCAATTCTTCTAATCCAAGTAGAGATTGGTTATTAAGCAGCAACAAATACATAAGAACTAAAAAAGCCAAATTAAAGATAACCCAATGGTTCAATCAACACGATATAGATATGCTAAAACAATTAGGTAAAATTCGCTTTGATAAAACAGTCAAAAAATTGTGCCTAAAAAATGTTAGTATAGACAACATTGCACAGAGTCTTAATTTCGATAAAGCAGATGATTTTTTAATTTCAATAGGTCGAGGAGAAATAAAATTAAATTCTATTTTACAACCTGAGACTAATAATGTATCAACTCCTCTCATAAAAAAAACCACAAGCAAAGATGCCTCAGATAATTTTTATATACAAGGTATTGGGGTTGTAATGTCAAAAACTGCAAAATGTTGTTCTCCAAACAAAAATGATAATATCATCGGATATATATCACAATCTAAAGGGATCCTGATACATAAGGTAGATTGTAATAATATATTAACGAAACAAGGTGAACAAATAAATAAGCTCATACATGTAAAGTGTGGCGATCAAAATATTGCAAATGATTTTTATTATGTTTCTATTTTAGCAGATTCTACTGATACCATTATTGAGGAGATTAAAAATTTATGTATGAAATATAAGTTTGAAATAGTTTCATTCCTTGATTCCAAAATAGATAAATCCAAGATATTAATAAATATTTGTATAACCTGTAAAAACACTAGCAGAAAAAATCTTGAATTTATTAAGGAAAAATTATCAAATCATAACAATATTATAACTCTAAATAGCAATTTTTAGTTTTAATATCCTGAAATAGTCATTTCTTCAATTAGTATAGATCCCGTTAGTATATTTTTTCGATAATCAACATCATTAGAAATTAATAAGATATTATTGAACATATCACGTAAATTTCCTGCAATAGTTATTTCTTCGACAGCATGTTGGATCTCACCGTTCTCAACCCAAAATCCTACAGCTCCTTGTGAATAATCGCCTGTTACTATATTTATCCCATGCCCTAAAAGCTCTGTAATTAACAATCCCCTATCCATCTTTTTTAATATACCCTCTAGAGAAACATCTTTACAACTAACATGTAAATTAGATATTCCCGACGCATTCCCAGTAGTATCTAGTGATAATCTTCTAGCTGTATAGGAATCAAGTATATAATTCTCTATTATACCATCTTTAATGAAATAATTATTTTTTGTAGCCACTCCTTCACAATCAAATGGCTGGCTCCCTAAACCTTGCTTAATATGAGGTTTCTCTTGTAAAGTTATCCAAGATGGTAATGCCTTTAAGCCAAGAGAGTCATGCAAAAAACTAGATTTCCTATATTGATTACCTCCAGATAATGCAGAAATTAAGCATCCAATTAGTGAGCTAGCAATATCTGCGTGAAATACTACTGGTACTTTCATCGTTTTAAGCTTGTGTGGATTTAGCCTTCCAACAGTATTTTTAACGGCCATTTCGGCTACTTGCTTAAAATCTTTCATAAGTTTAGGATTTCGAGAAACGGTATAATAATGATCTCTTTGCATAGACAGTTCTTTTCCTGCAACTAGAATACAGCTCATTCTATGCTTGGATGAAGGATAATGCCCAAAAAATCCATTCGTATTGGCATAAATATTATAGGATTGAGATGTAGAAATAGATACACCTTCAGAGTTAGTAATTCTTTCATCTAATCCTAAAGCGTATTCTTCTGATTCAATAGCTTGATTAATAATATCTTCAACAGAAGTTTCCCAATAATGAAATAAATCTAGATCTGGGTAATCAAATGCCATTTGTTCTTTTGGAGCCAATCCTGAATAAATATCTTTCGAAACTGTTTTAGCAATAGAGCATGCCGCGTTTATAGTATCATTAATTGAATTATCAGTAATATCCGTTGTTGATGCTGTGCCTTTTTGTTTTCCAAAATATACTGTAATTGTGATGCCTTTCTCTTTGTTAAATTCAACATTCTCCAAATTTTTTAAACGTGAATTTATACATAACCCAGAATAAATTCCTGTCGAAATCTCTGCACTTGTAACACCTTTTGCCGATATTTGATCTAAAGTATATTTAGTCAAAGATAATAGTTTTTCTATAGAAGGATCTTGTAAAATATTACTAATCATAAATACTAAGCTCTTATCTAACTACTTTATTTTGTGCCACCAACTGTCATTTCCGATAACTTCACCGTAGGCTGTCCTACACCCACTGGGACATTTTGACCATCTTTCCCGCAAATTCCAATACCATTATCTAATGCCAAATCATTCCCTATCATTTCTATTTTTTTCAACGCCTCTGCTCCATTACCTATCAAGGTAGCTCCTTTAATTGGGCTTGTAATATTGCCATTTTCAATAAGATATGCTTGGCAGAGAGAGAAAACAAATTTACCAGAGGTTATATCAACTTGTCCACCACCAAAATTTGTTGCATATATACCTTTTTTTACAGATTTAATTATTTCTTCTGGAGCACAATTTCCTGCTTGCATATAAGTATTAGTCATTCTGGGCATTGGTAAATAGGCGTAATTTTCACGTCTAGCATTCCCAGTAGAGCACATTCCTAGTAACCTTGCATTCATTTTATCAAGCATAAAATTTTTCAGATATCCATTCTCGATTAATACAGTTTCTTGTGTTGTAGTACCTTCATCATCAATATTTAACGAACCTCTTCTATCAGGTATAGTACCATTATCAACAACAGTAACATCTGAAGCTGCAATTTGTTGACCTAACATATTGGAAAAAACTGATGTTTTTTTCCTAATAAAATCTCCTTCTAGTCCGTGCCCAACGGCTTCGTGTAATAAAACTCCTGGCCAACCCGATCCTAATACTACGGGCATTTGCCCAGCTGGAGCAGCAACACTCTCAAGATTAGTATTAGCCTCCAAGAGAGCATCTTTAACAATTTTATCAATAATATTATTGTCTCTAAAATAACTATATGAGTACCTTCCTCCAAAACCTGCACTCGCTTTTTCTCTCCTACCATTTTTTTCAGCCAGTACTGATACATTCAATCTAACTAATGGACGAATATCTGCATGCCAAGTACCCTCATTAGTAATAATTAATACAATTTCATAGCTACCACTTAAACTAGCATCCACCCTAGTAATACAAGGATCTTGTTTAGCCAAAGTATATGCTTCTTGCAGCAATTCAAGTTTTTGCTTATCATCAAATAATAACAAAGGATTAATTGGTTGATAAACCTCTCTAGTATTAGCTTTACTCCATCCTAATCTTACTACTTTATTTTGGTTATTTTTAGCAATACTCTTAGCTGTTGTTACTGCTTCCTCTAATACAGGCAATACTATATCATCAGAAAATGCAAAACCTGTTTTTTCTCCAGCAACAGCCCTAACCCCAACTCCTTTATTTATAGAAAAACTACCATCTTTAACTTCACCATCTTCTAAGATCCAGCTTTCACTACTAATGTTTTGAAAATACAAATCTGCATTATCAATTTTTTTGCTTAACATGGAAGACAACATCTCTTCCACTGAAGATGGAGAAATGCCATTAATTTCAAGTAGCTGATTAGTTGCTAATTCGATAGATGTAGCCATATATAATATTTTATTTCTTATTAGATTTGGTTTTAATTTCTTCGACGTTTGGATCATCCAAACTACCAGTTATTTTAAATCTCTTAAGTGAGAGTTTATTGATATTATCACCTATTAAGGTGTTTGCAGCAAGAGCAGCAAGTCCAACTACAGGCCCCCCTGCAACAGCAGCAACTATTGGAACACCTCCTGTTATGTTAGGTATTATAGACAAATCGAAATCTATCATATCTCTATTATAATCTAACTCTCCCTTGATGCTCATCTTAGCATTTGTTGTAGAAATTTCTAAATTATTCGTCGAATAGTGTCCTGCCTGTAAATTTAATGTCCCTTTGAATTCATCAAAAACCAGATTTGATGAAGTTAAGTCTTTAAAATCAAGGGTGAGTCTTCTAGGTAATGTAGCTACATTCATTGCACTAAATATTCTACCTAAATATTTTTTTCCACCAGATAAACCATCACCTATAACCAACTCCCCATCGTCTAGGGTGAGATCAATATTTCCGTATATATCATTAAACTTAATTATCTGTTTGGTCAAAGGCCATTTAATATTAATATTAACTTCGCCACTATTTGACAATATTTTTGAATGCATATCAAATTCTTTTAGAAAGTTATTAAACTCAGTAGAAAATACATTCATTGAAAAATTATATAATTCAGATTCACCGTCTGATAGTACTAGACTGTCTTCTTTAACACTATTAATTTTATGTTCAAGTCTCGGATTATATATAACTGAAAATTCACCTAAATCTCGACCATTAACATTTAAATTTTTAACATCTGCCCTAAAATTTGCATGATTTTCATACATAAATGAGTCAAAAGATACTCCATCACTATTTCGTTTAAAGGTCATTTCGTCAAAATCTAATTTCCAAATATCTTCCTTGGTATAATATACCATTTCCCCTTTATTCCCTTTATCCTCAAAACTAAAATCCATATTACCATCGACAAAAACAGCTGTTGGATTTAGCTTAGCAAAATAATTAGAGTATATATCCAAATCTTCAAACGTAAACTTAATAGTTTTATTAGATACAGAATTACTAGGCTCGATTGCTAAGCTTTTCATTATATAATTATATAGAGTTACATAAGAAAGATTGCATTTTTTAATATTGATAAATATCTTATTTTTATCAATATTATCATCTATAAGATAAGTACCTATTAAATCATTTTGTCCTAATAATTTAAACTCTGCCAAATCATTCGTATACTTACCAGTAATATTAAATTTAGAAAGAGCAACTAACTCGTTTTCTTCAATTCCTGAAATACTATGGCGCTGGTTATCAAAGTCTGTTTTTATAAACCACCGCCAAGAATTATCATTCATATGTTTATAATTAATAGATATCTTAGAGTTATATCTTAGATGAGATTTAACTTTTGGTTTGCGCAAATCTATTTTATTTATACCCTTGATCTTCATATAAAAACTATCATCTGAATTAGGATTAAATTCTTTAGTATTTACGTCACCTTTTTTTAAGCTTAAATTCCCAATAAAATTGTTAGAAATTTGCTTTTTAGTTTTTGTGTTATCTATTGCCCCATTTTCAATTCTTGCATTACCATCTAACTCAAAATTTATGTGATCTTCTAAAGGAACTCTTAATTTTACATTAGATATAACATCTCCACTAAAATAAAAATGTTTTTGGCTGGGAACATCATCTTTAATTGGAGAATTACGTAAATATTGGATAATTTTTTCTAATTTAGTATTTAACCTTAAGTTCACAATTATATCATCTAGCTTATCTGAACCCGAAAAAGTAGTAGATGCTTCTCCTAAGTCAGCATCCCCTAAAAATCCATTTTCAAGTTTTATATTGTATACATCATTTATTAAATTAAATTTAACATTTGTATGTCTTACTCTGCCCCAATCAGGATCAAAATCGAAGGTGATATTATTCATAAAAGCATCTACCCTGAATAAACCTTCATTTTTTTCAAATGGAAATTTATCTAAGGGACCTTTAAAAACTAGTTTACCT
Organism: Legionellales bacterium; assembly: GCA_013215905.1. The sequence continues at coordinate 10,768 of JABSQI010000032.1, forward strand.
GACACCCTATTCTGGCTAGGTAAAGCTTCTTTTAACCATTCTAACAAGCTATCTTTAATATATTTATCAGTAACATCTTGCAATAAAAATGACATATCTTCATGCTCAAAATCAGATGTTATATCTACAAGGGTAGATTTTTCTTTTTCATGTTCAACTTTACCTTTAGATTCCATATTTATATTACATATTTTTGATTTCATTTCATCTATATTTACTTTGATCTTATCTTTTGAATATATTAATTTAAACTTTCCTGAAACACGATTTGTCTTTAAGGTATGCTTACAAATATACGCAGGTAAAAATACATGTCCATCCAACAAATTTATATCATAATTATTATTTGACATATCCAAATCTGCTGACGCAATTTTATATTTTAATTCACTATTAAGATCATCAACCTCAACATTTGATATACGCATTACGAATTCATTATCTTGCATTTGCATATTTTCTATTTTTGTACTCATTTTAATTTCTGAAAGGATATTATCTGATAAATTAAAACTATGATTTGCAAAAACAATTTCTTTATTTTTTAACCTCAGTTTGTATAGTATGTAATGAACAAAAAGTAATTATTAAATCAACAGCAAGAATAAAAGTAAC
>JABSQI010000320.1 GCA_013215905.1 Legionellales bacterium
CAAAAATTTTGCATTTTTTTTTAATTTCACTGATTTTCCCTATCTACAAGTGGAAAAAATAGTGACCGAGTTCAAAAGTTGGAAAAATTAATGACTAAGTTCTATTTTTTGAAACCTTTGTTCTTTACTGTGTGCTTCACCTAGCACCATTTTGACAATATGATTTTTGACTCTAAACTTGTAAAAAACACATATAATGTAAAAATAATACATTTTTTGTGTGGTATTCTCTCATGATTGTCATTTTGAGTTTAAATCCCAAAACAAAGCATGCAACTAACACACACAGTGGATTTTTGTGAGTGTGAAAAGCAGTACTATAAATAAAAACAGCAGTGCAATTTGAAAACCTGTTAAATATCTTATAGTAAGCACGTGATAAAAACGTTTTTAGAAAGTTCGAAAATAAAAATCATATAATTTTACTGAGAAGCGCTAATCTTTTGATTTTTATAAATTACATCATGCGTACACTTCAAAATCACGTCACACATACATCCAGCAAGTTTTTTTGATTTCAATTGGAAGTTTATAGAATTCAAATGATAAGTCCGATTTTAAAAGAAAGTCCGAAAATAATCATACTTGAATTTTATTGCAAATCGCTAAGCGTCTGATAAATACAAAACACATCATCCAAACATTTTAAATTCACGCTAAACACACATTTATCAGGTTTTACAATGTCTGTTCATATTTCTTTCCGAAATGAAACACACAAGAAAAGAAAAAGATTAAATCCTGACACACAAGATAGATTGCCGACTCTTAGTGAAGCTCACGCACTAATAAATGGACCAAAACTAACAAATAAACAAACGTCTCGTCAAAAAAGAAACTTCAAACCAATCAGGGAGTTTCATAAGATAATATGTCTGTTCGCGAAAAATCAAAACGGAATAGATGTGTTAAAAAAATGCTGTCAATCGCTCACTTTGGAAATGTCAACTCAGACATTTGATGATTTCTATTCGTATCCCGTTATATTCCGGCACTGTAAAACAATTACAGACATTGAAAAGTTCATCCCATTATTCCGGCAATTCGTTATCGTTTACCACTCTGTTTACAACTATGCTGCAAAATGGTTCCGGAACAAATGGCTTTCACCTCTCATAAAATGGGTACTCTGTTGTTATGATATGTTACTGTTACTTTTGAAAAACATGATATTTTGTTGTCTTAGAATTTCTAGTTTATGATAATATTAAATATGCGTAAAAATATTTTGTATTTTTTAGATACACCACGCTTTGCATGAAAACAAAATTGATCCATATGATTTTATGAAGAAAAGTGAATCGATTCAAAATGCAATTAAGATAATGATCGAAGAAGTAACAGACCCGGAAAGTTTCGAGCCACGTTGCAATGTCAAGCCGATACTAATAGGGGACTGGATCAATTCGAAATGGAATTTCGAGAGAAAACGTAAATATATTTAGATTTCTAAAACATGCAATCAACACACATGTATTATAAACTTTTAATGTGTATCGTCGTTTAAGAATGTGGTGGACTACCACGTTTCTGTGGGAACATAATTGCTTGGTGTAATATCACAGTTATATTTGTGTTAATGTTTTCAGATGGCACTGATCCGATGTTTTGGGACGAGTGTACATTCAGGCGATTTTTAAGTGCATCTTTTGAAATCTCAATTGGCACACGAGGGCAAACAGCTCTTGATACCAAAATGGGAAACTTGAGAACTCGATTCATCGAATCAACAATTGATGCCCAAGCAAAAAAGCAGGCGTATTGGAGTCTGGGATTTGCACTGACACACCCGAAAACTAAAACGATGCAGTCATCTTGTCCGTGAGTTTTGAAACTATCAACAGTATTAATTCTAATTCCTGAGAAAATAAGTACACAGACAGTTGCGACATAATACAGCAACAACAATGTATTAATTTAAATTTCTGAGAAAATAAGTACACAGACAGTTGCGACATAATACAGCAACAATTATTTTGAATTCCCAAAGATTTTTTTAGAAAAATATTTCAATTTTTCAGACAACACTGGAATTTCCGCAGTATTTCATTGATAATCAAACCTTTGTATCTTGGATAATGATTTATCTGAGTCCATGATTTTTAGCGGTTTTGGAGATAGCTGATTTTTAACATACCAAAGATCGATGTTTTAGTGTATTATGATAAAAATTGAAAGAAACTATCTCCCAAATTGATGAATCAGAATTTCAAAGATTTTCAATTTTTACATTCAATTTATGAGAAAAACCATGTTTTTTAGTGCTTTGATTATAATTAATAGAGAATTTTTATTCTGCACCACATGCGACGCGACTAGGAAGTGAGGTGCTTCAACACGGCCGATCATCAAGGTCGGTGGTGTTACTCCAATACGACCGGCGGAAGGCCTGTTTTTTGCCTTTTTTGGCTTTTTATACACCGCACCACATGCGACGAGGAAAATTTTAAAAATCGTTCAAGGGTATCTTTCAATACGGCAGACCTTCCAGGGCTGGGTGGGTCTTTTAATACAGTCGTTTGTCTAGGGGGTACGTCGCATGTGGTGTAAGTAGGATAAAATTATCTCT
>JABSQI010000321.1 GCA_013215905.1 Legionellales bacterium
AGTCATTTAATATTTGGTCTTTTGATATATTACTCCTGATAATATTTTTAGTAATTTCATGTATAGATGTTTTGCTGGTGGAAATTGCTTCCTGAGTTGAGATGATTTTTTGAATGACTGCATGGTGTATTTCAGATTTTGTTATACTGCCACTATATAATTTAATATCTAAAATAGCTTTTTTGAATTTTTTTTGGGAGCTTGCTGAGATAGCACTAAGATTCACAAGATATATTTTATTATCAATTAATTGGCGGTTATTTGCCTGTTCATCTGGATTATTGCTTGCGACAAAGGATATTTTGTTAGAAGAAATTATCCCAATATTAGCTATAGAACCATTAGCATTGTTAATATTAGTAATGCCTATGGGAACATTACTATGTATTATATCTCTACTAGAAAGTAGTTGTTGTTCTAGAATAGCGCCTGATATACCAGATGTACTTTTATGACAAATTGGAATAGGGAGAGAGTTTTTCATGGTATATACTATGTCGATATCTCTAATTGGTAGTTGAGTTATTTTATTATTGATATTCGTAGTAGTGTGAATTTTATTATTCTTGTTAGAATTCCAGCTAATTCTCACACCAATATATCCAGTGTATAAGTTTTTTCTATATTTGTTTATGAATTCAATGGATATCCATTTTTGCAAATGAATATTATTTCTAATGCGGATACCGTTTATAGGATTAACTTGGCTAGCATTAAAGTGATAAAAAGAAATAAAAGAACTTAATTTTGGTAGTCTTGAAAAAGTTCCACCTAATTCTATATCGAAACCATGCATGCAAACTTCAAATAAACGTTGTTCTGATATACGGAAATTAGTTATGTTATTAGCATAATTTATCTCATATAATCTTCTTGTTCCTGCATCATGTTGTTTTTTATGAGGAAGGTATATATTAGTTCTGAATTCCAGATTTGCAGATATGCCTTCTAGACCAAAGGTTGCTTGATGTAACAAATTGTTGTTTATTGTTCTATGTAAATCATAAAATCCATATATCCCCATAAAAATTTTTGGATTAATAAAGAACCTATAGCCTAAGCCGAAATTGCCTTCTATGCGGTTTGAATTATCTTTTACTCCAATAAGACTGATAAAAAGCATATATTTTTCAGCTTGTTGGAATGTTGGAAATACTGTGCCTAAGCGCAGAAGGTTTCTATTTTTAGTCTGGTTATTGCCATAACCTAATCTACCTGTTATCTCAATTGTGGGACTATATACATTCTTTGTGGGATGTTTTATTTTTGCATGGCTAAACGATAGCGAAGTTGTGAGTATCAGTATTTGTAATATGTTGATTTTAAATAATAAATTTATAAATTTCATGGAAAAGTCATGTTCTTCCTTGAAATTGCTAAATTAAACAAATATTATACACAATTGTGCATTTAATTTCCACTAAGGCAGTATTTTTTTAGATATTTGTCTTAAGAAATTTCAAAACTGCGTATTTGGAATGTTTAGAGGGTTATTACGCAAGTTGTACATATTATTTATTAAATAACCGTCGAAAGTTATATGAATTACCATAAAATATTTATTCTTTAATTTCTACTGGATAATTTTTTAAGGATTGTAAAAATTTATAAAGATACACTGACTATTAGTAATAAGGCTAGCTACTTGTCAGTTGTATCTTAAGATGCTAGAGGATTGCCTATTAATATCTCAGAGAAATTATAGGTTGAATGTTGGATGTTCATCTATTTCGTCATCATGAGATTGTACATGGGGTAACCCTTTTGTTTCTCTGTATTCGTTAACGCTAGTTTTAATCATCTCTTGGACCTCATGTTCTTTATCTTTTGGAATATTTAAACCCTTAATTTTATTAGGATCGATAACATCATTTGTCTTGATGAATATATCTAGTAATAATTTGTAATTATCTTTATTATAAGTACCATCCATATATGCCTTTTGGGCATTTTTTGCAATTTTTATATTTAATTTATTATCTTGTGTATCTGTTATTCTAGTTTTATAGAAATATTTTTCTGTTGAAAGTGTTGAATCTTGTATTTTTGTAAAGCTCTTAATCTTATGAGATATTTTTAATTTTTGTAGAATTTCTGTAAATTGTTGTTGTAATTGCTTAGGTTCAATATTTGTATTTAATCCTATTCCAATTTGAGTTTGTGGTTTAGGAGCTAATGATGCATATGGGTTGTTTAAGGAAGAACTTTGAATGTGAGAACCTCCTCTAATAGTTTGTTCTAGTAAAATTTTTTTTGTATATGGCTTTTCTAGGTCTAAACATCCTTTATATAGTTGTTCTATATAACCTTGCCATTTGTGATATTCTGCTGAATTGGCATAGGGGTCTAAAGTTGCAAACTTATTTTGTATTATTTCAACAAAATCTTTTGGAGGGCTTGATATGGTAAGTTCTTTATCTTCAATTATTTTTTCAAATATTTTTTGAGAATAATATTGAAAACTACAGTAATACTATAGAATATCACAAATTATTATTATAATAATGAATTCGATAATATTTTTGTTATTAAAGACAAAGAGATCGATTTTGACTGC
>JABSQI010000322.1 GCA_013215905.1 Legionellales bacterium
TATACTTGTTTCCAGAATGTGTGATATATTTTAACTTCTTTTGCTCTCTAGAATCTAACCTAAAAAACCCATCCTCTTGTAACTCAGAAAGTCCTTTAGGATTTTGCTCTGTTAAAAATTGCCATGCAGCTTTTTCAAATAATTTTTGAGAGAATTTGTTAATATAAAAATATTTAATATCACGAGCAGAAAAAATTAAAGAAATTTTATATTTTGGCAATTTTCTAGATATCTTTTCAAAAAAACTAGACATTTCTAAATTGCTTAAATCATTCCATGCTTCATCAATAACTATATGGGTAGGAGCTTGTATCCCATCAATTAATACTTGATTTAATATTTGAGCCGACATAATTTGCTTAATAACTCTTTGTAGTCCAAGATCATTATTCAATGACTCAAGCCCAAACAATACAAAATTATTAGTTAGATCAATATTAGATTTGCCATTCACTAGATTATAATATTTGCCACCATTAATATAATCATCCATCTCATTAGCCAGCTTCTGATCTATTTTACTAAGATTTTCTGCAATTTTACTAAAATCGCTATCTTGAGAATGAATCTCCCAAGCTTCACGAATAGCTTGTGACACCTTAGCTTTTTGCATATAACTTAGATTTCTACCTTTAGAGACTATAGAACATATAACAACATCTATCATCTTAAGAACGTTGCTTAAATAATTTTGATATCTATCACCAAAATCATCCTTGCTTTTGATGACTGAAAAAGGATTAATACAAATATTTGCATTCTGCTCAAAAGAAATTAATTTGCCATCCAATAATTCACATATTTGCCTATAATCAAAACCGTTATCGAAAACAAAAGCTCTACCATCTTTTTCAATAGTGTTTATTATAGTTTTCTTAATTAAAATACTTTTGCCACTTCCACTAGATCCTGCAACGGCTATGTTAAGATTGTCAACCCCAGAAAATAAATTGACATCCATCACCTTGCCTGATCGTGCCTCTAATCTCAGCTTGATATCATCATATTTATTATTTTTTTCAATCATTGCGCTAGACCTCTTTGTTCTACAATTATTTCTAAGTATCCGCCTAGACTCTGTATCAACTAAGCTAAATACCTTATCAATATTATTTTTCTTCTTATGTGATAAATGCCCTGAAACTTTCACAAAATCACAATTTAATTTAGAATTAAATTGATAAAACTTTTTATATAATACATGGTGTTTAAGTTTTTTCTTTCTTCTAGAAAAATAATTATTTTTTTCAAATTCACTCTGTCTATTAGGAAGACTAACAATATTTTGCGAGTCTGTATAAACTATTATTGATGTAGAGATATTATTACCAACTAAAATTTCTGTTTTTTCTAATGCCCATAATAATGTTTGTAACTCTAATTTAGTTGCGCTAGTATTTTCAAATTTTTTTACTTCCACCAAATTTCTTAAATTAACTATAGAGTCTTTATTTTCATCAGATATTAAAAGGCAAGCACCATAACCTACTTTTAATTCATTATTAACGCTACCATCAGTAAATAATTGAAAAGTGATCATTAAAATAACTTTTCCTTAAGCACTACGCTGAACATCATCATCATTTGTTTTTTCTGCGATATGATATAATCCGCCAACTTTTGTAGTACTAAAATATTTGTGCAACTTGTTTCTAATAGTGCCTCTAGCAACCCCTAACAAAGCTGCTGCTTGTACTTGATTACCATTGGTAAATTTCATACTTGCTTCATATGTAGCTCGTTCTACAAATTCAAATAAATCCCCCTTGGTAATCGAACCATCTTTCAATAGTTCTAATAATGTATTTGTTAATTCTTTTCTTGTTTGTTCTCTATCAAAACCCATAAAAATAACCGCTATAATAAAAATCAATGAATCTGATAATGTTTTATTTCTTGTTTAGCATCACAGGCAATAAAAATTTCATCTTTATTCTTGGCATCAAAATAAGGTTCTGGCAATCCTTCTATATCGCTATTATTTGCTATCTCAGAAAATTTGTTAAAAGAATCTGCATCAAATGCAAATGAATTGCCTGATAGCATACCTTCGGCAACCTCAACGAAACTAATTTCTTTGATACAAAAATCTTTCTCATCTGGCGTATACAAATAATCCAGCATTTTATCTTTTGTGCTGGCTATTAATAATCTCCCCTCACCTCGACAAAATCTCCTACCCGAACAAGTCTCAGCAAAATATCCTACCACCGTATGAAAACAACCTGATGTCACAGAAGCCTCATTTATTTTTTTCATCAAAATAATCTTGGTTCTGCGCTTTTAACTCCTCTATTTGATCAATAGGTAACTCTGTAAGTTTGCTTATCTCTTCAACTGGATATTCGCTCTTTAGCATATTTAAAGCTGTTTTTTTAACAGTTTCTTGCCTTCCTTCTTCTCTTCCTTCTTCTCTTCCTTTTTCCTCTAGTCTATCTGCTAGTGCCATTATCTTCCCCCTGTTATTTTCAGTTAATTCTTTAGATACAATTTTTAAATACTCTGTAGGTTCATTATTCCTCATATCAGCTACCCTACTAG
>JABSQI010000323.1 GCA_013215905.1 Legionellales bacterium
TAATAAATTATATATAATCACAGTCCTTAAAATAATAATAAAAAGGTATTACATGAGAACTATATTTAAAACATTAATGTTACTTTCCTTATTCTGGCATTCAAGTTATTCATTAAAATTATTTATAAAAACGGAAAAAGAAGACAAAAATTTTTATGTAGTTGACTTAATGGATAGTGATAATTATGAATCTATTGAAAAAACTACCGCTGATGGTTCTAAAGCTAATATGTTTTTTTTAGGAATAAATATCAAAAAAGATAAACTTAGCAAATACTTATTACAGATAGATTCAAAAAAGGAGTTGCTAGTAAGACCAGTATCTAAGAACATTACTTTGTATTATATAAAAGATCTGCTTAAGCCAACTAGTGTTAATGAACCAATGAATGTTATAAGTGATATTGTGCAACAATATTCTAGCTATGATGGTATTAAGCCTGGAGGAAAATCCATAACGGTGAAAATCCCTGATGAATTTAAAATGATTACAGATGATAGTAGTATATTCTTGTATATCAAGACTAATGGAAACAATGAAATTAAGACAAGATTCTGTGCAAAATCAATATCTGATGATTGGTAGTTGGTTAATATATTTATCTAAGATAACCGACTATTGATTTATAGGTTTGTAAGATGTAGATAGGTATCTTTAATAGTTTAGTAAATACAATATGATTGTGCTTGTTAATAACTTAAGATTTGATTTTGAGAAATTGAAAGTTCAATTTTGAACTAAATTATTTTTTCTTGACAGCAACAATCTTAATCTATAAAATATTTTCTAATGGTAAACCTATGTTTAGCTTCACAATCTGATAGAAGGAAAAAATTATTAGAGCAGATTGGATTATCTTTTACATCAATTTCTCCTAATATAGACGAAACACCTTTTGTTAAAGAAGAACCAGATAAATTAGCTATTAGATTATCAAAAGAAAAAGCTTCTTTCATTTTACATAAATTCCAAATATCAAATCCTGTAATAGGAGCAGATACTGTTGTAGTATTCGATCAGAAAAATATCGGAAAACCGCATTCTATTGATGAGGCTATTAATATGCTGAAAATGCTATCTGGTAATGTTCATGAGGTTTACACAGGTGTAACTGTAATGGATAAAACCCAGGTAAAATCAGCAATATCTGTATCTAAAGTACATCTATCTAATATTACTGAAAAAGAAATTTTAAATTATCTTAAAATTAGTAATCCATTAGATAAGGCTGGGAGCTATGATATACAAGGATTAGGAGCTGTATTTATAAAACATTTAGAAGGAAGTTATTCTGGAGTAATGGGGCTACCTATATATGAGACTAGCGCTTTGCTTAGAGATTTTTCTGTAAATATTCTTTAATGATAAATAGAGTATAAATACGAAGAAGCACCAATATTGTATTTATATAGAATAGATAAATATAACAAGATGTATGTGAAATAAAGTACAAAATATAATTAGTTTTATGTAGACATATTTGTCAAAATTTTATTTGTTCTAAAAAATTTTTTACTTTATCTAGCGCTTTGGGCATATTTTTTCTTCCAAAACCTATTCTAAAGTGGTTTTCTTTGAAGTTATACACAGTATTTGGAATAGCTACAACTCCTTTATTTTTTCTGAGGTTTTCACAAAAATCATATGCAGAGATTTTTAACTTAATTTTAGGGAAACCAATACATCCTCCTTTTGGTGGTATCCAGTCAAAAATATCCTGCGTGTTATTAAAAAAATTATCTAAGAGTTGCAGGTTTGAGCTCATAATCCCAATGTTGCGCTTTAATATTTTGTCTTTATTACGTAAAGCAATTATTGATAGAATTTCTGATGGGGCACTATTACAGATTGATAAATAATATTTCATTTCGGACATTGTTTTTAAAAAATTTAAATCTTGGGTTACTGTCCAACCTATTCTTAAACCAGCTAGACCAAAAGATTTTGACATAACACCTAAACTGATAGCTTTTTCATATAAATTGGCCATAGGTTCTAATCTATGTTTAGGATCTATTTCTAGTAGCCTGTATGCCTCGTCAGAAAAAATCCAAATATTTTTCTCTCTAGCAATATTTATTATTTCTTGTTGTTGGTCGTGACTAATTAATGCACCTGTTGGGTTATGAGGATAATTAATAATAATAACTTTTGTATTACTTTTGAGGTTATCTTTAACTAGTTGGATATCAAGATCCCAATTTTTATTGTGCTGAAGAGGGATATGACTAACACTGCAAATTGAACCAGCAATAGATTCTAGGGATTGATAACATGGGGTTATAATTATGGCATGATCATTTTCATTAAGTAATGAATGTAAAGCAGTATAAATTCCTTCTTCAGCCCCGGCAAAACAAAGAATATTATCTTTTGTAATAGAAGAATTATATTCCTTAGAGATGTCCTCTAAAAGTATTGGGTGCCCATATGTTTCTGTATATCTTAACTGTATTTTATCCAAAAGTATTTTAGTATCTTCATCTTCCATTTAAATAATTTCATTTAGAGAAAAGCTTT
>JABSQI010000324.1 GCA_013215905.1 Legionellales bacterium
TAATATCTATTTTAAAAAAACCTATAACAAGTTGTATAAGTGCATTAAAACGCACTATACAGTGGCGTTAGTAGCAATTAGTCAAATCTTATTGTTACACCTTTTAGTACAGAACTACAAAAACACCCCTCTACTTTATTGCCGTTTTTATCTGTTGCTTCAAATCCAGTTGAAAAAGTATCTTTCTCATCACAGCAAAACATATTGTAACCCGTGTTTTTAACATTGGTGTAACCTTGGTTTTCTAACTGTCTTTTACCTTTTGCAAAATCATTATCGCTAGTACAAGCAGTAAAAGCTACTAACAATGTACATAGAGAATAGCTTACAATTTTATTTAAATTTTTCATAATCAGTTTTTATTATTTCTTTCAGTTTGTTTAATGTGCTGTTATTGGTCGCTACTCACCATGTACCAAGCGTTAGGCACAATAGAAGTACCCACATCCACTTAACAATCCCGTTTCCTCACTAAAGGTAGGTTGTACTCAAATTTTTCCGTTAAGTTGTTTAAAAAGTTTTTGCAACTTATAGTTAGTCCAACCAAACCTTTTTAACAGTCCTTTTTTGCTCGGCAAAATATCGCTCTCATTCCAAGCATATACATATAAGCATAGTCTTTGATGGTCATTAAGTCCTTCATAGTTTATTTTGCCTTCTTCTCTTATGCTGTCCCTAAAGTCACCGTATGTGTTAATCCAACTTTGATAAAAAGGTTTTTCTTCAATCCTGCTATCAAAATCTACTGTGCCTAACAATGTATATAATTCAGGCTTATTTTCTGATTCTTTACTGTCTGTTTGCTTATTCATGTTTTTGTTTTTATCTATTATTATTGTGGCTTATTCACGCCCGAAATCATATACTAAACGTTAGTAGCAATTAGTCAAATCTTATTGTTACACCTTTTAGTACAGAACTACAAAAGCACCCTTCTACCTTGTTGCCGTTTTTATCTGTTGCTTCAAATCCAGTTGAAAAAGTGTCTTTCTCATCACAGCAAAACATATTGTAACCTGTGTTTTTAACATTGGTGTAACCTTGGTTTTCTAACTGTCTTTTACCTTTCGCAAAATCATTATCGCTAGTACAAGCAGTAAAAGCTACTAACAACGTACATAGAGAATAGCTTACAATTTTCTTTAAATTTTTCATAATAATTTTTTTTATTATCTGTTTTAGTTTATTTAGTGTGCCGTTATTGGTCGCTACTCACCATGTACAAACCGTTACCAATAATACTAAACTTTAGTACTATCAATTAACTCGTTGTATTCCTCAATCCATTCAATAGGTATCTTTAATTGTGCATCATAGTATCTAACTATTGCACCCCTTACCTCGTTAAGTCTTTCAAGCCTATTTACAAACTTTGGTTTTAATCCTATTGGTGGCATTACTACTTTTTCGTTTTCTTTTTTCATTACTTATATTTATTAAGTTATTTCTATTTAATCCGTACTAATGCTAACAATATGTAACAGGCATTAAAACGACCTGTTACACGACCTCGTTACCATTCATTAAAACGCCACTGCGTTAATGGTAACACGCTATATAAAAAATAAAAATTACTTAGCTTTTCGTTTATTTCGAGCAATTGCATTTTTTAAGTAAATTTTATATTGTTCATCTTCTATTATCTTTTTAGCTATTGAGCATTGTTCAGTCATTCTTTCATAAATACCACTTTCATCAGCATCGCAATTACCTTCTACAAAGTCTTGCAAATCAACAATAGATTCTTTTAATTTTTGTAAGTCTTTTAGGTTCATAAGTCGTAATTTTAACTTTTCATATAGCAATACGTTGTAAGTAATATAAAATTAGCAACCTATACACTTTTCTCCAATCGCTATTGCAAAGGCTAATCTTAGGCAAATAAAAATAAGTATTGCCATTATAATTTTAAACATACTCACAACACCACATAAACGTAATAAAACGCTTCCTATTGGCTTGTAATTTAATTGCTTCATAATTTCTGTGTATTTGTTATTATGCTTCATAATTCAAAGGTTTTACTACGTTTATCTGCAATACGTTGTGTGCAATGCTACCAATCACCACAATCCATTCTCTCTACGCTTGTTTGTGCAACTATTTGGTAATGCTCAAAATCAATGTTGTTTGAATGAGGTGCGTCATCGACATTCATTACATTTATGTTCCCGTGTGCGGATACATATATACAATAATCCATATCTACTATTTCTTTACACGCTTTAGCAATCCTATTTAAAGCTGACCTTAGTTTTTTCTCATGAGTAGGGTGTTTTAATAGTTCCTTGTTTTCTATACTCGCTTTTATCATTTTAATTTATTTTATCTGTTAAAATTCCGCACATACACACAACAATTTGTATAGTGCATAGTTCGTTCCTCACAACGCCACCATACAAGGGGCGTTGTAAACAATTTACTTACCTCTTGGCACAAAGAAAGTCCAAGTCTTTGCTTGTGGGTGTTCTGCTCTCCAAATTTTGTATTTAACACAACCTATTCCACCTATCA
>JABSQI010000325.1 GCA_013215905.1 Legionellales bacterium
AAATCTTCCATATTATCAACATTTAAATTCATAAACTTCATATGACGTATTTGATAATCAACATCAACTAAGTTAGGTAGTTTTGTTTTTGTATCAAATATTACTTCTTTACCATCCCATTTAAGATGAGTAGGCATAGTACTTAATACTGTTGATTTACTATTTATCAAATTATCATCAACACCTTTCATTAGAATGTCATCATCTTCTAATGTATTAGTGTTTTTATCTTCTTCTTTTAAAGCATTATTTATTTTTGTATCTTCTGCTGTTAATTTAAATTTCTTATTACTTAAAGCTTTTTTTGAACTTTTTATTATTTCATCATTACCTGCGAATAAAGCTTGACGTATTTCTAATTCATCTTCAGCATCATTTTTTCTTTCAATTAATGATTTAAGACGATCTCCTTCTTGTGACCTTACTAAATTAGTCCAATTGAGTTGTCCTTCTAATAACCCTAATTGAACTTCACTCATTACATCTTCCTCTGCGCCAAATGCTGCAACAGAAGCCATTAATCCGGTTTGTGCTCCATTTGATATAAGTTCATGGTATTCTTCTATTTTTAAATCTATATCTGCAATTTGATTCTCAAGAGATTCAACTTCCTTATCAACTTCTAAGAATTCATTAGAAAATTCATCTAGAATTAATTCTAATTCTTTTCTTTCTAATGCTTTTCTTTCTATTTTTTCGTCATAATAGATTATTTCATCTTCAAATACTTGTACTTCATCTTGTTCTTTTTTCTGTAAGTTAAGTATTTCTTCCTCTTCATCTAAAAGTGATTGTAATTCACCAGGCTTTCTTCTCTTATGTATTGCAACTTTAGTTGCTACCTTAAGACCTGTTCTTTTATCACCACCATGTATTACTCTTAATCGACCTTGTACATTATCTAATTCTGCTTGTAATACATTGTTTCTTTTGATCCTATCTGGATCATTAATAAGTTTCTCATTTGTTTTTCTTTCTTCTTCTGAGATATATACATCATTATCAATTTGAGTAATTTGATTTAATATATTCTCTTTATCTGATTTTTCTTCAATATATTTAGGATCTTGTTTTTTATCATTAGCTTTTTCTAAATCAGCTTCCAAAGCAGTTTTATCTTTTACTGCCTGACTTAATTTTAATTGAGTACCATGTGCATTTAAAATACTTTCTTCAAAATTTTCTAATTTTAAAGATTCATCTATTTTAGCATCATATTTTTTATTTATTTCATCTTCAACTTTTGTTTTAAATGCTTCAACAGAAGTTTCCGTTTTAAATGGTTTTGACTTTTTTAAACTTAAAATTTTAGCTTCAGCCAATTCTTTATCTACCTCATTACCAAAAAGATCATTTTCCTCAACTAATGTCATTAATTTAGTACTACCATCTTTATATGTTATAAGTCTAAATAGTTCTTCAGAACCATCTTGTAATTCTTCTTTATATGTATCAACTGTATCAACTATACTATTAGTATTGTTTTTTAATTCTAGTTCTCTTTCTTTTTCTATACTGTCTCTTTGTAAAGAGCCAATATCACTAATAGCTTTTTTTATTTTGTTCTTACGAAGAATTAATGTTCTTGGTGAAAGATCAAGATCTTTATTTTCAATAGCAGCTTTTAATTCTTCTTGTAATTTAATTAAAGCATCTAACTTACTTAATTCTAATTTACTTAAATTAGAATCTTTTTCAAGTATTTCTATTTCATTTTTAAGGTCTCTTGTTATTTTATTTTCACCTGTTTCTGGATCAATAGTACCATTGATCATTTCAATCATTTTATTGATATCACCAACTTTAACATCTTCATCAGAAAATGTACCAGCAAATTCTTCCCAGCTTTCAACAAATATATCTTCAAATTCTAAAAGTTTATTATACTTTCTTTTATTATTTTGTAATTCTAAATCAATAACCTCTACTGATTTTTTTAAATCATTAAATGCTTTTCTTTGATCTCTTTCTTTATTATCAATATCTTCTAATAACTGTTGAACTTTATTAAAAGCACTTTGCTTAGTATCAATTACTTTTCTATCAATTCTTGATAGAATATAAATAGTACTACCATGTATATTTTCCTCGTCTTGTAGTTTATTTTCTATTTGTTTTTTCTTTTTTCTATCCTCTTTTCTTATTTTATGTACTAGCTTTCGTTCTTCTGTGTAACGAGATAATTCACTTTCCCATTGATTAAGACTTTCTCGAATCTCTCTAACGGTCATTTCAGTACCATCTTCTAATTTTACAAATTCAACAGCATCAGCATCCTTTCTATTTTCAATAGTTGCTTTTTCTAATGCATTAGACATTCTTGATAATTTCTCTGCAGTTTCAGGAGATATTGTAATTGTTTCTCCGTTGGGACCAACAAAGTCTGTAGAATTTATTCTTGTAATACCTACGCTTTTTAAAGGGTCTTTAAGTAGTGCTTTTAATTGATTAATATCAGGAGCACCTTGATATTCAAAATCAGTATT
>JABSQI010000326.1 GCA_013215905.1 Legionellales bacterium
ATAATCCTCAAAGAATGATCTTTCTAGTTTGTAAACAGACTGCCAGGTAGTAATTGTAACTGGAAACTCATTTGTTTTTTCTTTACCTGCATATATTTTGTGAAAGTATGACTCAGCATCCCAACCATAATCCAAAAAGTCCTTATACATCTGTTCTACGAGTGATGTCGTGGGAACAACTAAGAGAATTTTTTGTCCTTTCTCTACATAATACCTTACAAGAGAATAAATCATCAACGATTTGCCTGAAGCAGTGGGTGATATCAATAGCTTTCTATTATGTCTTAAGGCATCGTATACTCCCTCTACTTGGTATTTCCTTGGTTGATGACTGCAAATAGATCTCATATAATCTTTTAGTCCATCATATGATATTCCCTCATTCTCTTCATAGGGAACTCCATAATATTCATTGTCTACAAATTTATAACTATAATTTGAGTGATGTTCAGATAGCCATCCCCGAAAATATACAAATCTAGATAAAATAGTAGAAATTAAAATATTAACCCTAGAATTAAATGATTATGTTTTAAATAACCTTATATGATCTAATAGCTATACTAATAATAAATTGGATAAAAAAATTAACTAAATTTTCTAAAATATTAATAAATTTTCATTCAGGATATAGTACATATACTGATAAAGTTGCATCAAAATTTCAAAATCCTGCAAGATAATATAATTTTATCGCGAGCATATCTAAATAATATAATTTACAAATCTTGGCAGTTCTCTTTATAATAAGAAGTATTATATATCTCAAAGAACACTATACGCTAAATATGAATTTATAAAACTAAAGAATGAAGGTGAAGGTAATAATAAAGATAGATTATCCGCCATACTAGACAATACCATGCAAAATATTTATTCAAGTTCTATAAATCATTTAGTAAAATATATAGATTTCTTATCAAGAAAATTAAAACAAAGAATCTCTATCCTTAGAAGCACTACCTCCCATCTACAAAATTGGAAGAAACAGTAAATTATACTAGAAGGAATTTATTTACTATCTGTATCTTTTTGATCTATCTTTTTACCTTCATATAACGCTCTCCAACCCATATAAACTCTATATATTAACCAAATAGAGATTGCTATATTAACTAAATATCCTATTCCAATTCCTTCAGTTATTGAACCAATTATAAAACCAACAAAAGCCACCCAAAACGTCAATGCTTGCCAATCAAAATGACTTTCAAGCATAGTCCCAGCTATATCTTTTCTTTTAAAATAATAAATAATAATAGATACTATTAAAGGAATCGGCGATAATACCCCCGCTAATAATAACCCGTAATTAATATGAGTAATTGTTACATCTAAAGATTGATCATTTTCATCTAACTCTGGCATATAAAATTCTCCAAAAGAACAAGCCTATCTTATAATATTCTAGCACTATAAAAATAAACTGTAAGTCTAAAATCCTAGATGGTATCAAATACAGCTAAATGCGTTCAATTTAAACAAATTATCTATGTTTTCTTATTTTTAGCAATCTTAATATTTCTTTTTGCAATTGCTTTGAGACGTTTACTTTATAATCAATATACCAACTATTTGCACCTACAAATTTTTTACTTTTAATAGTATCTTTTAATGTCATAATTAAGAAATCTTCTTTAAGTTCCACAAAATCTTTACCACTAAACATATAATGATCAGGAAATATGATATGTCTTATATTCTCTGTATAGTTATCAATAATATTTTTTATTCTAGCTGGATCAGCAATGGATGTAACCAAAACAACTTTCTTGTTTTTTAAGGAAGATAAAGTAATTTTTTGATTATCAATTATATTAAGAAGATTTTTTGGTTTTATTTTCATATTAAAACCATCATCATCAATTACATCCACATTGGAATTAACGATCAGACTATCTTTCGACCTAAAAAAAGGTTCTCTTAATGGGCCTGCAGGTAAACAATTTCCATTACCTATATTCTTTTTAACATCAATTAAAATTATCTCAATAGCACGATCCATCTCATAATGTTGTAATCCATCATCACTAATAACGACATTGCAATCATTCTCTTCTAATAAATACTTAACTGCTCTGGGTCTATTAGGATCTACAACTACAGGACACCCTGTTACATTATGTAATAATATTGGTTCTACTCCAACTACACTTACATCGATAGTTTTAGTTACTGAAACAGGATAATAATCTGCATTTCCTCCATACCCTCTACTAACTATTCCTGGATTATATCCTTTTTTTATTAAAAATTTTGCTAACCATTCAACAAAAGGTGTTTTTCCATTACCTCCTACTGTAATATTTCCGACAACTATAATAGGTATTTGAAAATTCACTCTTGTAAGAAAATCATTCAAATATAACCATCGCCTAATAGTAACAATTTTTTCAAATATAAATGAAAATTGTATTAACAAAAAATTTAAAATAGAAGTTTTTTTCCACTAAAATCTTTGAATTTTTATTTTTATT
>JABSQI010000327.1 GCA_013215905.1 Legionellales bacterium
CGACTTGGTTGGCTTTTTAAAAGATTCATCTCATAGAAGACGATTGGGATATTTGCACCTGGAAGAAGATATAGAATATTGCTTGTCTTATAATAAAACTGATGTAGTACCGGTACTTTCTGGCATAAAATTGGTAGATGTAAAAAAAGAAAAATAGAGTAGTAATGCAGTTCTGTAATTTTTTGTAAATTGCGGACTACTTTAACAAAGTTAAAATGAAAAGAAATATATTAAAGAAATAAATAATACAATTTCTTGGCGATGGTAATTCTACACTATCAGTTGTATTTGTATATCTTTAATTAATTAGGAAAAAAATGTTTAATAATCAAAATTCAATAATCACCATAAAAAATAAAATATCTTTTACTAGTAATATTTGGTGGCTACTTGCGTAGCCAAATTGTTATCAATTAATTCTAATTAAATTATTTTACCATTACTAATAAGAGAGAGAGAGATGTTTTATAGAAAAAAATTATGTTTATATTCGTGTGTTTTAAGTTTGTTTGTGATTATTATTATTAGCACATTAGTCAATTCTAATCATAAAAATACAACAGTTGGGATCATAGTTCCTCTTGAGCATCAAGCATTAACAGAAATTGTTGATGGATTTAAGAGTGCTATTCGAGAATATGATCCTACAATTACTGTTGTTGTAAAAAATGCTTTGGGAGATTTAAATGTCCAAAAATCAATAATAGAGCAATTTAAAAGTCAGTATATAGATCTTATGGTACCTGTTAGTATGGGTACTACTCAAATGGCAGCAAATTTAAATTCTAAAATTCCTATAATTAGTTTAGCGGCTATGTATGATGATCCTACATTGATCCCTAACAATGTAGCAGGAGTCTCAGATGAAATTGGGGCTATTAAAAAAGTAGAACTCTTAAAATCTGTATTTCCAACTCTAAAAAAATTTACTCTAATTTATAGCGGTTCTGAGAAGATTTTGCCTGAGGTAAACGAGGTTGAGATTGAGGCAAGTAAGATTGGAGTTACAGTGCAAAAGATGATGATCAAAGAATTACGTGATTTATATACAATTAGTAGGATGATTAGTAGTAATTCTGAATTGATTCTAATTTTAAAAGATAATTTAATAGCTAGTGGAGTATTAACTTTAGTTAAAGAAGCTGATAAGAGGCAGATCCCTTTGGTTACTTCTGATGAAGCTACAATAGAAAAAGGTGGTACATTCGCTCTTGGTGTAAAAGAAAGACAAATTGGTGTGCAGGGAGCTAAACTTGCTAGTAGGGTTTTGTCTGGTGAGAATGTTGCCAATTTACCTTTTCAACAAATGGAAAATTTAACAATTTTCTTTAATCCAAGTTCTTGCAAAAAACATAATATTGATTTTAATAGATTAAAGGTACTTGCAAGTAATATGCATTATTCTTCTTTAGATGTCAGTGTGACTCAAAAGGTGGTGTAGCAATGGAAATATTATATATAGCTTTAGAACAAGTAATAATTTTTCTACCTCTAGTTATTGGGATCTATCTGAGTTATAAAATTCTGCAAATTACTGATCTTACAGTTGATGGAACTTTTGTACTTGGAGGCGCTGTATATGCTCGTTGTTTATCAATGAGCATAGATCCTATAATTTGTTTATTCTTAGCTTTATTGGGCGGATTCCTAGGGGGGATGATGGTTGCTTTAATTCAATTTAAAGATAAGATCAACTCTTTGATATCTAGTATTTTAGCTCTGTTTATTTTGTATAGTATTAATTTTCAGATAATGGGTAGAGCTAATATCAGTCTACTAAACTGTAATACCCTAGTGTATTCTTTTGGAGAAAAGAGTATTTTCTTAATGTCGTTATTAGCTCCTATATCGGTAATACTATTATTGTCCAGTAATCTAGGTCTGAAATTACGAGGTTTAGGATCTAATAAGTATCTTACTAGTAAAATTATGTCTAATATTGAACTATTGAAGATAGTTGGTCTTGGAATAAGTAATATGCTAGCCGCATTTTGTGGAGTAATGACAGTTGAGATTAATGGTTATGCTGATATTAATATGGGATTTGGTATGGCATTAACAGCAATAGGTTCTGTAGTTATAGGTTTAGATATAGTAAGGAGAATATACCTTAGTAAAAAAATATTTAATGCTACAGTAGATATCATTGGGTGTTTGATAGGGGGATTTGCCTATTTTTTAAGTTTAAATATTTTATTAAAAATAGGAATAGAGCCCATCAATTTAAAGCTGTTCTTAGGAATTATGTTAGTTCTAATGTTAAGAACTATTGGTAGAGCAAGTATAAATTAGTATATAAAGAGATTAATATGAGAAAAACAGTTGTAAATTTACAGAATATAAATTTAAGTATTTCCTCTCCAGGAATAAAAAAAAATATATTAAGTAATATTGATTATAAAATATATTCTGGAGATTTCATTATAATATTAGGTGATAATGGCTCTGGTAAGAGC
>JABSQI010000328.1 GCA_013215905.1 Legionellales bacterium
TACGATAAGAGAATTTATTCTAGGAGTATTATTTATACCAACTATTTTTACATTTTTATGGATTACAGTATTAGGAAATTCTTCCATCAATATAGTGTTAAAAGATAATGCTCAAGCATTAATACAATCTGTCCATAATAATATGCCAATAGCACTTTTTAAATTCTTAGATTTTTTCCCCTTTACTTTTATATTATCCATTATAAGTCTTATCTTAGTAGTAACATTTTTTGTAAGTTCATCAGATTCCGGTTCTCTTGTCATTGATACACTAGCATCAGGTGGAAATGACAACCCTCCAGTGTGGCAGAAAATATTTTGGTCTATAATCGAAGGGATTGTTGCTGCTATTTTACTTATTACAGGGGGACTAAACGCTTTACAAGCTATGACAATCTTAAGTGCTCTACCGATATTATGTATGATATTAATAGGTGCTTATTCACTAATT
Organism: Legionellales bacterium; assembly: GCA_013215905.1. The sequence goes on from JABSQI010000328.1 coordinate 452, forward strand.
AAATCTTTGCAAAATGATAGATTACTACATACATCTGTACATCATCATAATACTGTTGTGCAATATTCAAAAGCATCAACTAGCTGGAAAGAACGCTTAGAAGCACTAACTAAACACCCACAACATAAAGAAGTAAATTTATATATTCAAGATATGGTATTTCCTGCCTTGCAAGAGTTAAAAAATGAAATGTGTAACCAAGGCCTAGAAGCTTCTTTAGAAAAACATTCAAATATATCAGTGACTTTAACTGTCAAAAAAGAAGGTGCAGATGATTTTTATTATGAAGTTCGCTTAAGAAGCTTTTGTACTCCTGAATTTGCAGTAGGCAATAATAATAATTTTTGTAGGGCAGAAGTCTTTTTATCAAATGGCGGACAAGATTATGATATTTTTGGCTATAATCAACATCAAATAATTGCTGATGCATTAACCCAATATGAAAAACATTTTCATTTTTTACATCGCTCAACATTTGCAGCTTAATGTAATATTATATCCATCACAAGGAAAGCATAGAATAATAACTCTTTAAACATTTATCAAGATGTTTTTAAACTAGTAATTATTAAATAGAATTCCAAGCTTATAAACACAATGCCTATATCAATGCAGAAAATTCTACAACAATATTAACTATCAAACTAATTCTAGTATAGTTTTAGTATATACTTAAACCAAGGACTAACTAAGTAAATCAAATTTTCTCATGAATTAGATTCAAGTTATTTTTTTCATCTAAACCATAACATAAATATTTTTTAATATAGAAATGAGCTAAATAGCAAAATGGAGTATCAAAAACAGCAATGATTAGTTTAAACATATAGCTGCTACTTACAACCACAGGAAATTTCGAGATCGGAATTATTCCAAATAAACATAATATCCCTATTACCAATACAGTATCTATGAATTGTGAAATAAAACTACTGAGATTATTTCTCAACCACAAATGTTTCCCATGAGTGATTTTTTTAACCATACTAAAGACATGGATATCAAAAATTTGAGAAATATAAAATGTAATAAATGATGCAAATACTGATATTTCATATACATTAAAAACCTTTGTAAATAAGTGATCATCAATAGGAGACCAATCAGTTGCATTCAGATAATCTGCTAAAACTATTAAGAATATGATGGCCACTCCTGTGAATAAACATAGCTGTACAGCTTGTTTTGCTTTATCTTTTCCATAAAATTCAGTTAATAAATCAGTAATTAAAAAGGTAATAGGAAAATATAATACTCCAACTGATACTTCAAACTGTAGCCAAGGAGTAATATTTATATAAACAAATTTTTTAAAAATCAAGTTACTACTAACAAAAACAACACACAACAAACAAGTGAGAACAAGATATAATCTTATTAGTATAGTATCTTTATCTTCTATAAATATATTTTTACTACTCATTTATAAATTTATATCCCAAAAAATATATTAAGATTATAATTTTTCTCCAAATACCATTGAAGTACATAATTAACCCTTCGAATCCCGCTATATAATATAGCAGCTTTTGCTACTTTTTAGGTATAAAATAAAAATTTCATCGAAAAAAATGTTGATCGATTTTAACATTATGTATATCATTAGAAAGCTATTAAGGTATATTTTCATGTATAAAAAACGATTTTGAAAAATTCGAGCCCTATAGTGAGATATGGCCAAAAATGTATTTTCAAAAATGCACTTTTACTATAGAAATCGACCAAAACGTGAAACTTTAAAAAATCGACCTTCAATTTCCTGAAAAGTCCGAAATTCTCCAACTTTGAGAGGCCATAACTTTGCAAAGAGAAGAGATGAGAATCTGAAAATAATTTTCCTGTAAAATTCAGCTCTCAAACTATCTATGTGCAAAAAATCAGCTGTTTTAAAATCGACGATTTTTAGCCGGGATTCAAAGGGTTAACGAGGGTTGAATGTCTTTCAATACGGCCCACCAACAAGGTGTAGTAGTGTCTTTCAATAATAGCAGTCCAACAATA
>JABSQI010000329.1 GCA_013215905.1 Legionellales bacterium
TGACTTGGTCATTATCTTACAGCTTATAGTTATTGCTTTACTTGTATTCTATTGATCCTTCGGTTTTACTGATCGTTCCCATATTAGTTCACCTGGGATTCTTTATCTAATTATCTCTTTCTAAACTTTATTCAGTTTATTGGTGTTTCCACGTTTACGATAGCTGGTGGTGGTTGATTTCACTGCTTTCCTCTTTATGGTTTTATTTATGTTTTATTACCCTTATAGGTCTGATATTATTTTAATGGTGCTCATGTTAATGACTTTATTTTGATTATAGTTATCTATTTGGTGCAGTGGTTGTATCGATAGAGGTCTTTCATTGATTTCTGTAACCAAGGTCAATAGTTCTTCATAGTATTTGTTTGGTGCGGTGTTTTATTTTTTCTTTTTCCTTTGTTGTTATTGTTGGGTATTGTCTTCCGTGTGAATTTATAAGTCTTAGTCGTTTGTGTTAGCTATGTTTACTTTGTTCTATCGCCTTATGTTTTTCAGTTCCTTGTTGATTAGAGTTAAGTTTCTTCTCAATGCTTTTGTTATTATCTTCTCTATTTTTTTCGCCGGTAGTCTCCCTATAGTAAAGTCTTCCAGACTATCGATCCCATATTTCTTTTCTAGGTATTAGATTGTTTTGTACGCTGCTTCTATTGAGTTTCCTACTTATTCTATCTCTTGTTCCTTATTTTATTTCCTCTCATTAAGGTATGTTATCCTAGTCCTATGATCTTTGATTGCTTTTATTTATGTGGTAAATTCTTGGGAGATTTCTTTTGCTTGTTGTATTTGTTTTCTTAGTACTTCTTATTGTATTTATAATTGGGATGTTTTGGTTTTATGTTGTCGACGCTCTTACTTTACTTTTTTACTTTTGTATGAGCTTCTTTTTTTTGCTATTGCTGCGATATTGTTCTTGTTTAAGATGTTGTGATATATATCATTTATTACATACTTTATATCATGGATGATTTACTTTAAGTTACTATGTTTAGTTTGGGAGAGTTCATATCTTTTCTCAATGTTTTAGGTATTATTGGCTGAATATATTACGTCATTAATTTTTATGGTTTGTAGGATATAATTATAGTCATTTATTAGATTTTTGTAGTCTTGGGTGTTTAGATACCCCTAATGGATGACATTAACTGATATATTTATTCTTGCCATTGCTTCTTGGTACTATTGATCTCCTTTATAGCATTGAATGACATGTTGTAGTTCTTAGGTATTGGTATTACATATGCCACATTTATTAAGTTTGTGTAATGTTTTTAGGGAGTTATGTGATTACCATTACGCTATCTGTTGAAAGTTAGAGTTTTTTAAGACTAATGTCGCCAGATCTACCCCTTAGGTATGCCTACTATATATTCTCTATTTCAGGTCCTTATAGTTTACTGTCTCTAGATCCAATCCCATTGTGTTTACTACATTTATTAAGTATTCTTATGCCTCTTATTCATGGGTACCATCTTTATTTTCATGGAAGAACTTGTTAGAGAATAACAATCTCATTACTGCCGAGCAGGTTTGTTATTCTATTATGTTCAATAGTTAGTTCTTTCCTTACATGAGGAGTAGTGTTTTGTTCTTTGTCTTATTGTTTAGATTAAGCATTGTTTTATAAGTTTGGTTGTACAGTATTATGAGTTTTGCAAGGGTTATTAGGTTATTTTTATGCGTTGATTGTTGTGGTCTCCACAGTAGTTTTTAGTTCCATATGATATTTCCATATCTGAAGTGGCTCTGTACATGAGAATACCATACCATGATTATGTACTCTGGCTTAGCATTCAATCTTTTCAAGGCTTAAATGTACTGCATGTTTTGGTTTACTTTGTTTTTTATTAATTGCGCTTGCTTATCCAGTTTTCCGTCATTCTAGATCACTATTCCTAATGATTTATAGTTGTTAGTGATTTCGTATTGTTTTATTTGTCTAGCTATGGTTTTTTTGTCCTCTGTATTTTGTTCACCTATTACCATGATCTTGGATTTCTTTTTGTTAATGGTCATGGCATTTTCTTCGGCTCAATTTTCTGCTATTTTTATTGTATTGATAAGTCTTTGGACTGACATACCACTGATGTTTGTATCATCAGCAAAGATTTATGGGTAGATGCCGTCTTCTTCCAGTAGCTTATCTGTTAGGTCATCTGTGAAAATGTTAAAGAGCAAACAGGATATTGCCCATCCTTGCCCAAGCCCTCTACCTATATGGAACTCTTCATTACCCGCTGGGATGGTAAGGTTGTTGAACATTAATTAGATACCTTATCTTACTTTCTGGCTTATTCCTATTTTTTCTAGTTTTCTGAACAGTAATTGGTGGTCTACCATGTCATATGCCTTCGCAAAGTCAATAAATAGGATCCATATTAGTTGTTTCTCAGAGATTTCCTGGAACTTATTGATTTAGTTGAGGAGCCTATATATGTTATGTTCAGTACCTTA
>JABSQI010000033.1 GCA_013215905.1 Legionellales bacterium
TATGAGGAGTATTAATTGAGTATAATTTAAGCTATGAAATTCCAGTTATGAACTGTCCTAAAAATGGGGGCTTTACAACTATGATCTTTTAATGGTGTAGCTTTACCTGCATCTATCTCTATTTTTTCTGGAGCTAGGACACTATTTAACAAAAGAGAAGATTTGATTTTACCTAAGGAAGCATTATATAAAGCAAAATCTTTTCCTTGTAAGTATTCTCTTTCAGCAGTAATAGTCAAATCGTAATCGCCGTCCTTATGAGTTGTAAACATACAAGCAGACGCGATAACATCTGTTTCTATTGGAGTGTTATTTGCTAAAGCTTGTTGCAAATCTGTGGCAGTTATAGTTATTCTAGCAGTAGCTTTTATTCCAGTAATAACTGATTGCTCGGCTATTATAACTTTTGTTTTAGCGCTAGCTGCAAATGTATTATTTGAGAGCAATATCCCAGATATCCCCGTAAAAAATATTAATATTTTCCTTAACATTATAGTTCCTTGTAATAATTTTCTCATTAATATAAAGATAGACTTTGATTAGCTACTGTCAAATTCATAGGGTATTTCCTATAAAATCAGCACAGTATAAAAATATACTTTTTTATAGTAATTTGACCAGTATATTAATCTGTTAAATATGTTATAATTTCAAGATAAAAGTAGAATAATTGACTATGCGAGTTACAATAAATAGTATAAATATCCACCCAATTGCCAAATATATATTAGGTGGGATTTTTTTTGTTCTAGCTATATACATCCTTTATGCGCTATTTTTTGTAGCGGTCTGGGGTATATTAATTGGCATAGTAGCGTTTTGTGCCATGTCATTAAAAAATTTCTTTTCTAGAAATAAAGCAGATCATAACAAACCTATAATCATAGAACATAAAAATAATAGAGAAAAATAAAATGTCTATACTATTTTGCTTAACCATTCTCTCAATTCTGTTCTTTGTTACTTATAGTTATATAACCATACTGCTAATTTCTCTTATGCTGTTTACGTTTAGCCTGGGGTTTTTTGGCCCCTTATTAATAATATTTAGCCCACCAATTTTAATGATGATTATATTTGTATATATTTTTTATAAAATAGGGAAAAATTTAATCACAAAAAGATATAACCATCTAACAAGGAACAGTTCAACAAATGCCTGAATTACCAGAAGTAGAAACCACCAAGAATATAATCTCCCCTATTATTCAAAATCAAACAATACAAGAAGTAATAATTTACCAGAGTAAACTCAGATGGCCTATTAATAAAAAAATCACCACCATATTGCCTAATAATAAATTTATAAATATTCGCAGGAGAGGAAAATATCTATTATTAGAAACTAATGTAGGGACATTAATAATCCACCTCGGGATGACCGGATGTCTAAAATATTTAACAAACAATACCCCGCTTATCAAGCATGATCATGTAGAGATCAAGTTAAAGTCTAAAACCATTATACGATATAATGATCCAAGAAAATTTGGCTTTATTATATGGACAACAGAGCCAGCAGAGTTACATCCTCTTTTGAGCAAGCTTGGACCTGAACCATTAACACAAGCTTTTAATTCCAAATATTTATTTGATAAATGTCAGTCAAGTAGTAAACCTATTAAAAATCTTATAATGGATAATTCTATAGTTGTTGGCGTCGGAAATATTTATGCTACCGAAAGTTTATTCTCAGCAAAAATTTTACCATTTAGAAAATCTAATACTCTAAAACAACTAGAAGTGCAATTACTAGTTAAAGAAATTAAAAAAATACTTAGAAAATCTATAAAATCAGGAGGAACAACACTAAAGGATTTTTATTCCCCTGAAGGAAAACCAGGTTATTTTAAACAAAAATTAAAAATATACGGAAAAAAGGGTGAAAATTGTTATGATTGCAATACTAGTATAAACCAGATCACACTAATGCAACGCACCACGACATACTGCCCAAACTGTCAAAATTAACAGTTTTATTATCCAGGCGGCCATTCAAAATTTCTCCCGCCAAGTAGATGCAAATGAATATGAAACACTTCTTGACCTGCAGATTTATTAACATTCCAAACTAGTCTATAACCAGAAGTTGCAATATCTTCTTCTTCAGCTAAAATTTTCGCTTTATGAACCATTTCCCCTATAAGATTAATATCTTCAACCCCTATATCATTAATAGTTGAAATATGTTTTTTAGGGATTAGTAATATGTGTATCGGTGCCTTAGGATTAATATCATATATACCCACGTGTGATTTATCTTGATAAGCAAATTTAGCATCAAGCTGATTATTAATAATTTTACAAAACAAACACTCCATTTTTACTCTCACTTAATTAATATATTATTATTTTTATTGTTTTTCATAACACCAGGATTATAACATTTTATGAAGCATAATCAGATAATTTTATAAATACTTAAAGTTCGAATGTATCTTACTTAGACATAATTTCTCAGTTATGGATAAATTAGCATTAACATTATTAATAAAATTTTAAGAATTAATATTTAAGATCTAAGAAAAGCAAACTATTCAACAAGTAGAGATTGTTCTTGATGGTGTTTAGAATTTTTTAAATAGTCACAAAACCATTGATATCTTTCATCATATGCAATTTGCAGAAAATCATATGCCAATGTAGATTTGATAGATAATTCGAAATCATGAAATTTATCCAGCTCATTAGAACCTATATCATTAGCACAATTTCTCCATCTACTAAAAACCTCTTCAAAATTTCTACATAAAAGACAAAGACGCGTAAAGTGGATCCTATTTGGCTCTTTAACGCTGTTCAAGCATTCTATGATTTTCTGAAATATATCTTTAGATTGATGCTCATAGTTCATATAAATAATATGGCACAAACTTTTTAAAAGTACAGAAGGAAATTTATCAAAATAACTAATAGATGTTTTCTATATAGAAAAATACTGCTAAATTTCTAAATAAAAAAGGACGACTTGTTCTCGCTATCCTTAGCATTTATTTAGTAATTACTTTTTACAGTAATATACAAAATAACATGAACAACAAAAACTTGTCGTCATACATAAGAATAGTTCAAGTCTTAGAAAAATCAAATTTTTAAAGACATACTGATATATCTGTTAAATAAAAAAGTGACTTAACTTATTGATAAAATAATAATTCATTCTTGTTGTTTTTAATGTTCATTTAATAAATAATAAAATTTTGTCATAATAGATGAATTAATAGCCATTTCTTTCGTAATATTATTTTTAAATCATACATAAATTCAATCCTGTATAAATATTCATTGACAATACGGTGCAATCAATCAAGTTCTAAATACGTCTAATTTTCGTATTAAAATATCTGCAACACCCTAGCAAAACTGAATAATACAAGCATATATAATTAAGTAATTTCACTCAAATTTAATATTATGTTTTATACTTATAATGATAATCTTTGGGGACCTTTAAAAATATGTTTAAAGACAAAAGACAAACTGAAAATAGTTCAGATGAACTTGGAAATGATTTGTTAAAAGATATCGAAAATAGATACTTAGAACTACTTCAAGAATTTAAAACAACAGAGGCTGGTTTAGAACAAGCAAAAATAGAAAAAGCGATTGTGTTTTTTGGCAGCGCTAGGATTCGCTCTGAAGAAAAAGCAAAGCGTAGAATACAAAATTTAAAGAAACAATTGAAAAATAAACCTAACTGTCAGGAACTATTACAACAATATGAGATAGCTAATAATCTATCCAAAAATAGTTTATATTTACAAGAAGCTGTTGAATTATCAAAATTAATTTCAACTCATAGCTCAACACATACGGTATTTACGGGCGGTGGTCCAGGATTCATGAATGCTGGCAATAAAGGTGCTTATGAATCGAACAAACCTAGTGTATCTCTAAGGATTAGTTTGCCATTCAAAAAAGAGAGAGCAAATTTATATAATACCCCAGAATTAACTTTCTATTTTAATAGCTTCGCTGTCCGCAAATTACATTTTCTCATGAGAGCAAAAATAATTGTAATTTTCCCAGGTGGATTTGGTACGCTAGATGAGTTATTTGAAGTGTTAGTATTACGTCAAACAGGCAAGATAGACAAAATCCCAATTATTTTTTTCAATAAAGAGTTCTGGAATAATACTATCAATTTTGAGTATCTAATTAGCATGGGCACCATCAATAGAAAAGATATTGAAGATATCTTCTTCGTGGAAAAAGCTACTCAAGCTTGGGAAATTATTAAACTAATTATTAAATAATTTAATGAAATTCTCAAATATTAAAAAAGAAATTTTTAGCGGGATATCTACTAGTATTATTGCTTTGCCTAAAGTTGCTGGACTAGGAGTTTTTATCTTATCTCCTCTAGGGGAACAATATACCAGTCTTGGTGTGTCAATGGGGGTAGCATCTACAATTTTTCTGACATTTTTAATAACTCTTATAGGAAAAATCCCTCCTCAAGTATTAACCCCTGCAGCAACAACTAGCTTTGTGTTATTAGATATCACTTCTGAATTAACCAAACTTAACAACTTACAGAATATAAACTTAACTCCAGAATATGTGTTAGTATGTTTAACAATAATCCTAACCCTTGCTGCTATTTTTCAAATATTGTTTGGCAGCCTTAAATTAGGCGGGTTAATTCAATATATACCTTATCCTGTTACCTCAGGATTCCTAAATGGGGTAGGGATCCTATTTGTTTTATATCAATGGAAATTTTTCTTAGGACTAAATCCCAGAGAAATATATACTTTTAATACCGCAATAGAAAATTTATCAATATGGGATTTTTCTATAGGACTTATTACTGTGTTAGCATTATTTTCTGCTAAAGAATGGAGTAAAAGATATCCTAATATGCCACCTTCCCCGATCATTGGTATGATAATAGGAGTATCGGTATATTATTACGTTGGCTCTTTTGGTACATACAATCTCGGTGGAGTTATTGGTAAAATTGATTTTTCTTTTACTGATTTTATCTTCTTACCTACTGCAATCATAAATATAAATTTATCTATTGTTAAAAATCTATCTTATTTTTTAATTAAATCAGCATTCATTCTTGCTGCTATTATGACGCTTACAACTCTATTAGAAACTCTATTAATAGAAACACTTAGCGATGAGAGATATGACAAAAACCACATGATTAAAACTCATGGAATAGCACATTTGTTCTCATCTATGTTTGGAGGTTTGGTTGGTTCCAATTCTGTTACTATTTTTAATATATTTATGAATGGTAGGACTAGAATATCTAGCATTAGTTTTTGCATAACTCTGCTTACAATGTTTCTATTTTTTAAAAACATTATAGAGGGCTTGCCAAGTGTAGTAATCGCTGCTAATTTCGTATATTTAGGTCTTAATATTATAGATCTTAGCGGAATAAAATTATTAGTTAAGATAAAAAATAAAAAAAGATGGTATAGTACCATACTTTCAGACCAGCTAATATCTATCCTTGTAACAATTTGCACTTTAATATTTGGTTTAGCAATATCTATATCAATAGGAATTATTTGTGTCGTATTAATGTATATGAACAAAGCAAATAAATTATTAATTCGGAATATTTACACAGAGGAAGAATTAAATTCTGGAACAATAAGGACAAAGCAAGAATTAGATGTTTTATCCAAATATAAGAAGAAAATTATGATATTTGAATTGCAAGGAGTGCTATTTTTTGGGATAGCAAATCACTTATTTCAAGAAATTGAAAAAAATATTAATAAAGGAAGTTACTTTATCTTAGATTTTAAATATTCTTCTGGAGCTGATACCACTGCTATTAAAACTCTCGAAATATTACATAAATATTTATCTAGAAGAAATAAATATTTATTCTGCTCAGGAGTTAGGGATAATGATAGTATTTATGAAATAATGAATAATTTAAATTTCATCGATGTCATTGGAGAGAAAAGAATTTTCCATTCTTTAGAAATGGCCCTTAAAAATATTGAAGATAATATACTACATTCTTTTATAGTAAATGATAATGATACGGAATATTCCAATTTATCACAAGTTGAAATATTAAACAATTTTCATGAAAAATATTTATCTATATTGCATAAATTCCTAAAAAGAAATTTTTATACATCAGGAGAGCTAATTCAAGCACAAGATGATACTCCAAAAAAATTATATATGATTGCATCTGGGGAAGTTGAATGTACTTACCTAAATAAATGTCAACCTTCTAAATTTTTTCTATCTGGGGATTCATTTGGTATAGATTCACTATTTAGTGAAATACCTAAACTCAATAGTGTCATAGCTAAAACTAATGTAGAAATTTACTCTATTTCCGTTGAGTCCTTTAAAAATCTATCAAAGAAATACCCTCGGATCGGATTATTATTATGTACAAATATATTATCAACCATTATCCTACACAAACATTCAGAAAATATTGTATCTACTGATAGCTGATTTAGCTTTTATCTCAAGGTTAAATATATACCATGCTATACAAGTGTTTAATTGCTATTTATTACTTTAAAAAACTAGTATTTACAAATTTTTTAGAACAATTCTTTTGCAATATAATTTTCAAAAAAACTCTGTAAATAATAGATAGTAATACTGATATAAAAAGATAGTTGATTTAAATAGAGTGGCAATATAATATAGGGTATTTAGAAATAATAGGAATATCACATGTTTTTTGAAGAAGTCCCTGCTGGCATAAACCCTCCTGAAGATATTAATGTAGTCATTGAAATTCCTTGGCACAGTGCGGCGGTTAAATACGAAGTTGATAAAAAATCAGGGGCATTTTTCGTAGATAGATTTATGTCAACATCCATGTATTATCCAACAAACTATGGATATGTACCCCATACACTTTCAGAAGATGATGATCCAGTAGATGTCTTAGTATTATCTCCAGTACCATTAATTCCAGGGGCAGTAGTTAATTGTCGACCAATTGGTATGTTAAAAATGACCGATGAATCCGGGATAGATGCAAAAATTCTTGCAGTACCAAACGATAAACTATCAACTCTTTATCGTCATATTAATGAATTTGATCAAATTGAACATGAAAAATTAGATAGCATAAGTCATTTTTTCGAACACTATAAAGATCTAGAAAAAAGTAAATGGGTAAAAGTTGATGGATGGGTTGGCTCATCTTATGCTAAACAAGAAATTACTTCTAGCTTAACTCGATATGAAAAGATTACATCTAAATAATAGCTATATATTGTTTATATTTGGGTAATTTACTTTCTTAATGCCTGCATTTTGGACACTTGCATAGCAATTATAGTTTATAATTAAACCTTGGAAATAATAATAGGCTACATAAGGATATGGAAAAAAGCGCTCTAAGAACAAATTTAATCAAATTAGCGCTTATCTCGTCTATCATTCCTATAGTTTTACTTCTAGTAACATCCACTAGTTTCTTTATCAACTACTCTACCAACAATTTTTTGGATAAACTACAAATGTCAGTTGATAATATAGGATTAGATCTAGAAGATAGACTTGAATTTATTGGGATTGAGATCTCTTTTATTGCAAATAGTATCAGCAAAACAAATTTTAAAAAAACTCCTCAACTTGATAGTATTTTCAATAATTTATATCTAAAAGGGTCAGATGATATCCGCCCGCTAACAGATTCGCCTATTTTAGAATATATCAAAAAACTAAAAATTCCTCCGAAAATTACTAAGCCAACTTTAATAATAATTGATAAAACTATTCCAACTAATATCATTGTCATAGCCCCGATACAAAATAAAAATTATCATTTAGTGGGAGAAATAAATCAAAACTTTTTATGGCAACTACAAGAAATACCATTATCTTCAAAAGCCACTTTATGTATTACAACATCACATAAAAATATAGCGTGTCTTAATAACTTAGAAAGTATAGTATTTAATAAAATACAGAATATTAGCGATTACCATTCTGTTACATGGAATAAATTTAATACTCCCTCACTAAATATTCCAAATTTAGAGATAATTTCATGGGTTAGTAGTAATGCAATTCTAGCAGATACCTTACCATTTATGTGGCTAAAAATTATTGCTATACTAACAGCAATAATACTAATTTTTATTATTGGTAGTAGATTAATTCTAAATATTACATCTCCTATTAAAAGAGCAAAAAAATATCTTGAAAGATATATTTCTTTAGATCCTTTAGAAAATACAACTAATGAAAACAAAAATGAATTAGAAACTCTCGTTAATACTTTAGAATATTTTCAAGGAGAAATAGATTCTCAACATGCCAGCCGTTCTGCAATGGCAAAGATCGATAAAATTATTTTATCTAGTCTTGATTTAAACTCAATTATGGATACTCTAAAGAAACGATTGAAAAAAATTATGATGGCCGAAAAAGTTTACATCCATATTAAGAGTATAAAACGAACTAAAATACACGATCATATATTTAAAACCTATGGTCAGGATATGTCAGATCATGGATTTATCTTAAGTAAAAATGAAATCCAGTTAATTTTCAAAAACCCCCACCATATATTAATAGATACTATTCAGAATAAAAATTTTAAGCAATTAACTGATATTAATAATACTGTATTTATTCTAATAATACCTATATTTCTTGATGAAAATATTACCGCTCTTATTTCCTTAAATTATCAGGAAATACCGTCATACACTCAAGAGTCCTTAACACTTGCTAGAGAACTAGCTAATAGATTTGCTGTTGCTATAGCAAATGCGGCTAGAGAAGATAAACTATATTACCAAGCACATTATGATTTACTAACCGATCTCCCAAATCGTCTTCTATTCGAAGAAAGACTAGAAGAGGCAATTTATCTATCAAATAAAACTAATTGCACTTTAGCAATATTATTCATTGATTTAGATAAATTTAAATCATTAAATGATTCACTAGGACATGCTGCAGGCGATGAATATCTAAAAAATACTGCAAATAGAATAAAAAATTGCTTAAGAAGTGACGATACAGTAGCAAGATTTGGCGGAGATGAATTTATAGTTATCTTATCAAATTTAAAAAACGACTCTTTGGTTAATCATATCTCATCTGTTACAGAAAAAATTCAGCATGAAATTGCTAAACCTCACAAGATTTTAGGTAATAGTGTTGTACTAAATAGTAGTATTGGTATTGCGGTATATCCTGAAGATGCTGATAATTCAACAGATTTACTCAAAGCAGCAGATGCAGCTCTTTACTATTCAAAATCCCATAAGAGTGGCAATTATCAATTTTTTTCTATCGACATTAGTAAAGAGGCCAAGGAATTATTCTTTTTAGAAAATAATTTAAACAATGCCGTTGTTAATAACGAATTCGAATTGCATTTTCAACCTAGAATTAATCTAGACTCTAATAAGGTCGTTGGGGCAGAAGCATTGATCCGTTGGCAAAAGAATAAAGCTTATATATCTCCAGAGAATTTTATTCCAATAGCTGAAAATAATGGACTTATTCAATCTGTAGGAGAATGGATCCTACGCAATGCTTGCTTAACAGCAAAGAAATGGCATAGTTTAAACGTACCTATTAGAGTCTCAATAAATTTATCAGCTAAACAATTTCAAAATACAGCTTTAATCACTAGAATACAAGATATTCTTTCAGAGTGTGAATTATCTCCAACATTTCTAGAGTTAGAAATCACTGAGAATATATTAATGGAAAATAATAAACACACTATTGCTTTATTACACAAATTACAAGATATGGGAATTATAATAGCTATTGATGATTTCGGCACAGGATATTCATCATTAAACTATTTAAGAAATTTTTCTATAGATGTAATTAAAATAGATCAGTCATTTATAAAAAATATCCACAATGAACAAGTCAATAAAGCTATAGTATCTGCGATTTTAACCTTAGCAGATAATCTAAATATTAAAGCTGTTGCTGAAGGAGTAGAAAATCACAATGAACTAAAGTGGCTTGTTAAGCATAACTGTAAAGAAATACAAGGGTATCTATTTAGCGCCCCATTAAATGAGAATGAATTTGAAAATTTTATCCTAAAAAATCATCTCCAGATACCCGAAACAGCAAAAAATCTCACTTAAACAGTAGGTTATGCTAAAATTTATAATTTTATAATATCCCTAATAGTGTTAGAATATATGTTTTGAATACATTAAAATATAAATTCTACCAACATGAGTAAAAACAACATTACACCAATATCAGACATAAAAAATGATAATGATATAGAAGAACAATTAGCCAAGAATTATCGCAATATCCTTCTCAATTTAGGAGAAGACATCTATAGAGTTGGGCTCCAAAAAACCCCAGATCGAGCGGCAAAATCCATGCAGTTTCTTACCCAAGGCTATCAACATGATTTAAATTCTATTGTTAATGGAGCATTGTTTGATTCTGACATTGATGAACTTGTTATTGTAAAGGATATCGAGTTATATTCATTATGTGAGCATCATTTACTCCCTTTTATTGGAAAATGTCATGTTGGATATATACCTAATGGTAAAATATTAGGTTTATCAAAAATTTCACGTATAGTTGATATGTTTTCAAGAAGATTACAAATCCAGGAGAACTTAACAAAACAGATTGCTAATGCGATGGAAAAGATAACTGGTGCAAAAGGAGTTGGTGTGATCTTAGAAGCAAACCACCTCTGCATGATGATGCGTGGAGTCCAAAAACAAAATAGTACTATGTCAACATCAGTAATGTTAGGACTACTTAGAAAAGATGAAAAAACTCGTGCTGAGTTTATCAATTTAGTAAACAAAAACTAATTAACACCAACTATATATAGTTTGGGATACATTTAATGAATAAATTTTATCTTATAAAAGTAACCCACGGTTTATTAGTTCTAACTAAATTTTAGGTGTCAGCCCACTTTAATCTCTTAACCTTCTTATTTACCTATGGATAGGAAATACAATATTCAATATCAATGATAAATCTTTCTATCTTAGTATATATTACATTTTATAACTTAACTAATAGGTTTTACGGACTGAATGTACAATTAGTGATATCAATAGATTTACTAAATTAAAGTATA
>JABSQI010000330.1 GCA_013215905.1 Legionellales bacterium
TATTTTAATTAATCAAAATCGTTTAGAAAAATTAAAGCAAATAATAAAACAAGAGGAAGACGCTAATAAATTAAAAAATGAAAAGGAATTAAATGATAAGATTGTTCTTGAAGAAAACTTAGCAAAAGAAAAAGAAACACAAGATGCCAATGCTAAAGCAAGAAACCAAAAAGAAATAGACCGAGAAAAAGCTAAGAATGAAAAGATAGCTGATGATAAGATAGCAGCAACAAAAAAACTACAAGACCAGTTAGATCAGCTTAATATAGATTCAATTGCTAATGATAGGGAGCGAGAAGAATCGCAGTTAAGAGATTCTTTTCAAAGAAAAATCGATGCAATAGATGGTAATAGTGAATTAGAAAAAGAATTAAAATTTAGGTTAGCAGAAGAATTACATGAAGCATTAAACGAACAAAAAGCAGTATTTAGAGAAGAAGACGAGTTACTAGAGCAGGAAAGGCTAACCCTAAAAAAAGAGGTTGAATTAGAAACTGAGATGATTCAGGCCGAAGAAGATTTAGTAAGGCAAAATGAAATATTAAATAAAAAAAGGGCTTTAGAATTACAAAACGAAAATCTAACAATACAAGAAAAAGCATTAATAAATGCAAAATATAATAAGCAAGTAGAAGCAAATGAAGCGAAGATAACACAGTTTAAAAAAGATAATGCAAGGGAAATATTTCAACAAGCTGCTAATTTAGCTGGTGCTTTGTCATCACTTGCAAAGGAAGGAAGCGAGGAAGCGAAGGCGGCTGCTATTGTTCAGGCTGGTATAAATGGTGCTTTAGCAATTACCCAAGCACTTGCACAACTTGGCCCGATTGCTGGGGCTTTGGCTGCGGTAGGTATAGGTATTACCACGGGCATCCAAATAGCAAATATAAGTAGTGCCAAGTTTGAAGATGGAGGGGTTTTACAAGGGTCTAGCCATGCAAATGGAGGGATACCATTTACTATCGGCGGTCAATCTGGATTTGAAGCAGAGGGGGGTGAGGCTATAATAAATAAGCGTAGTACTGCTATGTTTGGGGATTTGCTAAGTGACATAAACCAAGCAGGGGGCGGTGTTGCTTTTGCTCGTGGTGGTATTGCTAGGAAGTTTCAAGGGGGTGGCGCACTACCTAATAGTCAAGGGGTAACAGCATCACAACAAAGGCAATCAATAGAAAGCGGTATGGGTGAATTTGCCGAACAAATAATAGAAGGTATAAACGATAAAGAAGTAATTAATGTTAGTACTAATACTACTAACGTAGCGCAGGATGTTATGAATATAGCAGCAGAAGCAACATTTTAAAACCTAAATATGTTTGTCAATGATTATAAAAAAGATAGAAGGCTTGAATCCTGTATGGGTTGTAAGCACTTCAGAAACAAGTTTAAAATACTGGGTATCGCACTATTCAAAAAAACCCCACAATGTGAAATTTGTAAGTGTAGTATAGATTTAAAGATTATATGGTCTAATTCTAAATGCCCTAAAAATAAATGGTAGCACCCAAATATAAAGCAATAGAACTAACTAATCATTACGAAATAATTGAAGCGGTTAAAGAGATTGGTAAAATGCGGCCAGACAAAAAAAAGATAATGCTATTAATAGACTTATTTAACGAGGTGCATGGTACTAATATTTTTGTTTGGAGTAAGTATGCTGGTTGTGGTGACTGCCAAAGAAACTTAAAACAGTTTTGGGAATATGTAATAAAGGAATGGAAAAGAAAGTAATAAAAGAATTATTAATAGGCTATGGTTTAGAGCCTACTAATGAAGTAATAGATGTTTATATAAAACTTATAAGGTTAGGTTTTAATAATAATTGGCTTCGTAATATGTGTATTATTAAGGAATTTGATGAACACTATAAAACCGATAAAAAGACTATGGATATTTATTTGGATATTTCTATAAATAATATGGATTTATCAATAGATTCTATTCGCAAAATAATAAGGGATCGCAGACTGTACGAAATATAATTTTATTGTTCAACTCATTAACAAACTTTTGTTTTGTTAACACGTATCTTTGTAAGTAAATACATTGATATATGATATTTAACGAAATTAACGACAATAAATCCGAAATTAACATAGATGATACCATCGGTTTTTGGGGTTTATCTCACCAAGATTTTACATCACAATTAAATGAACTAAGCGGCAAAGACATACAGTTAAATATAGCCTCTTTTGGGGGTGTTGTTCAAGATGCCATTGCAATTTATAATTCTTTACGTTCTCACGATGGGAAGGTAACGGCTAATATTTATGGGGATTCTGCTAGTGCAGCAACATTTATAGCAATGGCAGCGGATGAAATAAGAATGGCAAACAATGTTTTATTTTTAATTCATAATGTACAAGGGGTTGCGGTAGGTGATACAGAAGAAATGAAAAAAACAATCGAAGTAATGGATAAACTTAACAATAATATAGT
>JABSQI010000331.1 GCA_013215905.1 Legionellales bacterium
CATACATTTGGAAATTGAAATCCAGAAAACACTTCATAAGTTTCTCCTTCGTATACGGCTTTTATTTTAGCTTTTTTCAAAGCTTGATACATATACTTTTCTAATCCTGATGCAAAGGTTATCCCATCAACAGTAATCTTCTTACTGTTAACAGGCCCTTTTTTTCTTTTATATTTCTTCCTCATCGTACACTTCCATTCGTTTAAGCATTGCTTCTTCAATCTCATCACCTAGTACCATTTTAGCTTTTTCAATGTAATTAACAGCATCCATTAATTCTTCTTGGATATGCGTTAACCATACGTGTAGAGGTTGGTCATCATCTTTTAATGTAACACCATATTTTTTATAGCCTACATCTGAACGGGTTTTAATCTTATTAAGAACTCGTTCAATTACTTTATCTCTAATATTACTCATCTTTTACAAATGTTCCGTTAATCATTTTTCCTTTACGCTTACTAATTTCTTTATAAGCTGTATTAATACATGTTTCAATGTTTACTCCATTTAAGTGTGCTAGATTAGTTAATACTACAACCATATCTCCAATTGCATCTATAACTTCTGCTTTATCATTTTCTAATAATGCTTTAGCTAATTCACCAGCTTCTTCTTGAAGCTTTACGTATTGAGTTTTAGCATCTCCTTTTTCATATAGTCCACGGGTTCTTGCCCAATCACGTATATCCTCAAACATCTTTAGAGGTTTTTTAGCACATTTAACTCTTGGTAATAGTTTGGGTTCTTCTTCCATTTCTCCAAATAATTCTGGATTAGCAAACCAATTTGCAAACGCTTTATTGTATACATAACATCTATTATTATTATACATAGACGTTTGTACATGGCTCATTATCCATCTTATTGAATCAAGATTAAGAACAAAAACTCCATGAGTTGATTCCCACTGCATTCCTAGATTATCTAGTAAGTGTCCTTTTAGTTTTCTAACTGGATAAGGAAATGTTGTGGTTTGCTCTGTAACGTTTATCTTCATACTTTTAGTTTCTTGTTTTAATAATTTATATAATTTTCTATCTACTTTATATCCGTACTCTTTTTGTAACTCAAGTTCTCTATCTGAAATATAATCTATATCTTCAGATGATTCTAATACTTCATATTCACCGGGTAAATAACCTTGCTGCATATGAACTCGGCCATCTAAATTTTGAGTTACACCTATCTTTTTTCCCGGTATGTGGTATATATGATATTCCATTAAATTGCAACTGGTGCTTTAATTACTTTACCAGCTTTATAATTTTTTAAAGTTAATATTTCATTTTCATATGTGTATTCAACAGGTCTTGTATAAGGCTCATTTAAATACGTTTTAACAGCTTCAAAATGATTATTGTATATATGAGCATCAATAAATTTAACATCTAAATTTTTAGCTTTTAAATTAGTTTTTTCTGCTACATATAATAATAATTGCGCAAATAGTGCCATATCATACGGAACTCCTAAAAATAAATCTGCACTTCTTTGTAATGCAAACATATTTAAATTATTTCCATCAACAAAAAATTGGAAATACAAATAGCAAGGCGGTAAAGCCATGTCTGCTAATTGATTTGGATTCCACAAGTTAATAATATGTCTTCTGCTGTCTGGATCATTTTGGAGGCTATTTAAGACGCTTTCTAACTGATCATAGCCTTGACTATTAAAATTACGCAATTGATGCCCATAGACTGGCCCTAAATCTCCCGCCGAATTCGCCCATTCATTCCATATTGTATTACCTTTTTCTTGCAATTCTTTAATATTTGTATGTCCAGCTATAAACCATTCAAACTCTGATTCATAAATATAAGGATACATTTTCTTTCCAGTTAAAATTGGAAAATATTTATCAATGTCTATATTAATACCTAATGCAAATTGTGATATACAACCAACACCAGTTCTATCATTTCTTTTTACAGAAAATCCAGTCATTACTTCTTTTAATAATTTTCTATATTTCTTTTCGTACATATTTGTCATAATAATATTTACACATTCTAAAATACTCGGGCCATATACTAAACTTGTCGTATATAGAGGGAGATACATTTTGTTTCTCTCCTCTTTTATATGGGCCTAAGCAAATAGAAATTTGCCATTTTTGTTCTTCACCTTTAATACCAATAGGGGAAATTCTGATATTGTTTCTAATACAATAATTTCTCCATTCCATTTCTTCTGGAGTTGGTAAGTATTGTGGCATTCTGAAATTTTTTCTTTTTCCATAAATACTTTTCATTATTCCCAAGGCATTTTTTCATTTGCCATATCTATCGCTTCTTGCGGAATGAAAGAACCAGATTTCGGCTCCCAAGTAAAGAAAGCTTCACCTCCATTTTCTCCGAGGTTCTGAAACTTAACTTTAAGAACTTTAACCTTGGTATTCTTAAGTTCATAATCCCTATGTACGAGAAGGCCGTGAT
>JABSQI010000332.1 GCA_013215905.1 Legionellales bacterium
AATTAATCCAACTGTACTACCTATTGAGGCAAATTCGTGGCCTAAAGGAGAAAATATAAAAACTCCTAGACCTATTACAGTAGGTAGGGCTATTATACTAGTAGATAACCCACTTAAAATGTCATTTTTAGCATTCGAAAAAGAATCCATTTTTTTCTATATAATTAATACTTGTTAATATAATTTAAGCATATTAAATACTCATCTGCATGGATATGTTTTTTGATATTGATTTTAAATAGCTTTCTTGTTTAAGTATATTAAATTAATACTTAATGTACTTAAACAAGTCTTTAGGTAATTAAGAATGATGGAATTGTTTACGTTTTTTTGTGTTGACTAATATAAACTTTATTAATTGACCATTGGCCATTTTTCTTAAAAATATTGAATATGATATTTAAGCTGCCTTGTTCGTATTTTGCCTCTGTTCTAACCAGTGCAACAGTGTGTAATCCAAGTTCATTATTGAAATTATATGATGCATCATTTGCTGTTATAGAATAATTTTCTAGTTTTCCAAGCGTATTTATTAGTTTAACATTTCTATTACCGAAATTTTTAAAAGTATTATTATTTTGCCAATCATTATCTTGCATCGAAGAAAATACTTTACCTATATAATCTGTTGTTTGTTGTTCCCTATATTTATCTAGCATAAAAGTTGAGCCTATTCCTATAAAAACCCCAATTAAAACAATAAATAATTTATTGTATAAACCGCCAGATTTTGTCATTTTATCCCTCTTTCTATGTAGCTTTATCTACTAATTATAGTATATGTTTTTAATATTTCTTCTAAATATTGAAATCTTGATGATTTGATAGCCAAAATGTAGTATGATTTGACTTTGTTTAAAAGAGTGGATTCTATGAAGGCGAGTTTTTTTAGGAAATTTTGGATAATGCTAGTTTCAGCCAAGCTTATCATAGTTATGTGTATCAGGGCAGTCTGGTATGGTTCTAGAGATAGACAAAGAGTTGTTAGTTTTAGGCTATTTGACGGTTCATTTTTTTTATTGAATCTAGTGAGGGCTCAAGTTAAATTTTCTGGTCAGGAAAATATAACTATCCGCAAAGATAGAAAATATATTATCATGTGCAATCATTCTTCACACTATGATATTCCTTTAACTTTTATGGCATTTGGTGGGGCTCAAATAAGAATGATTGCTAAAAAAGAACTATTTAAGATCCCTTTGTTTGGACAAGCAATGAGGGCATCAAAAACAGTATGTATTGATCGCAAGAATCTTACACAGGCAATTCGTGATCTTGATCAAGCTAAAAAAATTATGGAAGAAGGATTTATAGTTTGGATCTCCCCTGAAGGAAGTAGATTAAAGAAGGATGGCAAAAAACAATTAAAAAAAGGAGGATTTATCACCGCTATCCAAACAGAGGCTATTATTATCCCTATGTATATTAGTGGGGCAGAAAAAATATTACCTGCAAAAACCTGGGATTTTTATTTGGATCAAGAAGTATCCGTTAAAGTATTACCTCAGATTGATGCTGCAAAGTATTCTAGAAATACCCTTCCAGATCTCATGAATGAATTGACCACAACGTGGGAAAAGGCTAAGGAATAGTCTAAAAAGAGATATGTTCTATTGTGTGTTGAATCATCTAGATTATATCTTACGCCTTGTGTGAATAGGAAAACAATAATTCTATATTGTTGGTGGGCCCACTAGGACTCGAACCTAGGACCAAAGGATTATGAGTCCTCTGCTCTAACCAACTGAGCTATGGGCCCGATACGGATTCATTATTATCAAGGAAGATTTGCAAATGTGCAAGGGTATGTATTTAGTATTGTATAGAAACAATACTGTCTAATTTAAAGTAGTTGTAAATAAGAACAATAGTTAAACATTTATAATGCATTTACTGGGTTATTTGACATATTAGTAATAATATATTCTATCGAAAAATTCTTCTTCTCAAGATTCTACTGTCTATATATAAATTAAATTTTATTTCTACAATAGCAATTGATTAAAATAAAAACAATTTAAGCATAATTTTGAATGATATAGATAAAATAATAATTTATCCGGTGAGCTTTTCTATATTATAGAAGATAAGAAGAAAGCTAAAACAAGTAGAGTGAGTA
The DNA here is from genome assembly GCA_013215905.1 of Legionellales bacterium. The sequence goes on from JABSQI010000332.1 coordinate 2,120, forward strand.
GGAAAGATGACTATCTTAAGCGCAAAGCAGAAGAACTAAAGAGTGCTGAAATTTTAAAAGACACTATTGATCAGTTTACATCTAAACTTCAAAATAACAGTATTACTCAAGATCAATATAATGAGCAGTTTTATTTGCTAATAAAACAAATAATCTGTAAGTGTTATACATATGATACATATAAGAAGCTAGAGCCAAGTAAATTTAGACGTTTCCTATATGATCAATTAGATTCCTTGAGTGAAACTAATAAAAACATTCATAAAAATGCTTTACAAGAATTACAAGAGCAGATCAAGCAAGATAAATTTTTGAAATCA
>JABSQI010000333.1 GCA_013215905.1 Legionellales bacterium
ACAAAACCTTCTTTATAATCATTGATTTTACAATCTCCTAAATATGCATTTACAAACCTTGTTTTAAACATTCTCTTGCCAAAACTATTTTTTACATTACACATAAAAATAGACTTAGGTATCTCCAATAAAGGAAATAAAAAGGTAGCTGTTTTTGTGTACTTTATATAAGCCATCTCTCATACAGATAAATTGATTTGACCTTCATTTTGATATTCCATAGGATAATCCCAATTATCTGTTACAACATGGTATTTATACCTTTCAAGAGCTTGTTCAAAACCTTCTAAAACTTTACCACTTTCTAGAGTTCCTCCTCCTAAACCAATAGCTATAATATTTTTATTTGCAGAAAATATCATAGGTCTATTAATACAATCTTTTTCCACAACAAAGAATTTAAAGTCATTGATAGTATAGTCATCAAATTTAGAAACTTTAGCTATAGCATCCTGAAGAGCATAATCATAAACAGCTGCTTGAAAATCGTATCTATACTTCCAAAAATTATAAGAAAAGCTATAAATACTAGAACTTGTTGTCTTTACATCAATAGGAGTTATTTCTTTAGTATTATGATCTATAAATACTAAATCAAGCTCACATTTAAACTCTATATCTTCTACAGTAAACTCTATAACCTTCTTTTTTATAAGTTCTTGGCCTTTACCAGGTTTAAGATACTTTCCAATATAAGGATCACTAACTAAAGCAGCATTTGCAACAACTGCTTTATTATAATCATCACCAGATATTACATCCTTTCCGTCAGATTCTTTTAAAGCTATGAAATAATCACTTCCGTGCTCTAAAATTTTCTTTATTCTAGTTTCTTCTTTCCAAGATTGTCCATATTGCTCATAACTACATGCTCTAACAATAGATTCATAACTCTCTGGTAATGAAAGAGTTTCGTTCTTTACCTCCTCATAAACAAGCTCTATAACTCTTTTTATAGAATCACTAGCAGAAGATTCTCCCATAATATAAAATCTATCAGTAAATTCTGTATCTTCTGTTACTAAATGATCAACTGCACTTCCAAATATAAAATGTGATGGAGTAGGACCTTCTTCCTGATATCTTTCTTTAGCTCTTAAATAAGATTGAGGACTTTTTAAGAGTTCTTTTAACAAACTTTGGTTCAATTTGTCAATTGTTTTATATTCTATCATTTTTATTATATTATTTAATGGTTTTAATATTGTATACCAACTTTCTTTCTTTAAAAGTACTTACGGGTATAAATTCATAAGTACTTTTTATCAAATACTCGACACTATCATCGGGTATAAGATTTTTCTTTATAAGCATATCGTCCATACACTTTAGCCACACTAAAGCTAAATTCCCTATATCCCAATTAGGCCTATATCCTTTACGAGGGGGTTTCCATCTAGCTTCTCTACAGCCAGTATTTTTGTTCATTAAAGACCTCACAGTACCATAATTTATAGGAACACACACAAGTAAATGTGTTTGTATAGGAGTTTTTATAGTTAGATTATTTGGTATATGCTTTTCCAAATAACCATGAAGAGCCGCTACAAAAGCAGCTCTTATAGTATAATGGGTAGAAGAATAGATTTTATTATAACCTATCTTTATCCATTTCTTTTTACTTTGCTCTATATGAGTAATAAATTCAGGAAATTCTAATTTGATTTCACTTACCATAACTCTTATATTTATACATCCGTAATTCTGTTATTTATAATAGCAGTCATCTCATTTAAAGATTTAGCATAGTCATTAACCATACCATAGTATTCAGAAAAGCTCATATCTAAAGGAACAATTCTTTGATCCTGATTATAAGTAAAAGATGTAGCATTCAACATATCAAGAAGCTGTGCTTCTGTATGTCTTCCATAATCTATATCTATAATACTACAATCAAAAGGAATTACCTCTTCGTTCTCATCGAACTCTATAACACTTACAGGCATATACTCACAACATCTAAGCTTACCAGAATCTGCATAAGGACAGCTTATTACATTCATTGGATTAATCAATACAGCAAGACCAGTACTACCAAAGTAACCACTCTTTAACCATTGAGAATTAGCTGCATGTAACCCTCTTGAGCATGTAGCACTAGAATTAGAATCACATTGATTTCTTGGTATACTAACAGGCTCTCCTATAGTAATTGCCATCTTTCCTGACCATCCATCAGTATAAATAGTAGTATCTTTATCATCTTGATTACTTAAATTATTATATAAATCTGCCAAATTTCCTATATATACTTCTCCAAAATGAGGATCTTCTGATTCAGAAAGATTACCATAAGTCTTTACAGGAACAGTAACTCCGTCAGGAGTTATAGGAATATTCTTAGTTTTATAATCAGAACCAACAGAACTTTCAAAAGATTCATCTACTTTCATAATAGAATACTTAGTCTTATCAGTTACGTATACTCCATAA
>JABSQI010000334.1 GCA_013215905.1 Legionellales bacterium
CTTTATTTCTCTGGGATTTTTTTCTTTATTCATTATGGATTTCAAATATTTACTAAGCTTTACAGAATTTGATTTATCAAAAAAACGAGGTGATTTAAAACATGTTTCAAAAGTATTTTCCTCCAGCAGCTTTACAGCCTGTTGGCCATCGAAATTCAAATTTTCATATCTTCTTATTATCATATCATTTCTTTCCTCATTATAACAATGTTTATCAAGTTTTATCTTTTCTTCTAATGTTATATTTATTTTCGACATCTCTCTGCTATAATCATTTTGGTTTATTGATGATAATTTTTTTATATTTAAGGCTCTCTCATTTTATTTTCCCATCCCTTTCTATACCCTTCTTTTCTAACAACGAATGGTTAAATTTCTCTAGAATTAAATGATCAAGATAAAAAACTCCATCAGCATTGTTCTCAATGAGATAAGACCCTCTCTTCAGCCCAAAACATATAATTATTGTTTTCTCGGGTGCCACATTTTTTTTCTCTATCCCATAAGCTCTGAAAGCCAAATTATTCTTCAAAAAAATTATAAAAAAGTTTTTTTCCGCATGCTTGAACCAAGCCTCACCTTCTCTACATGGTGCAATCATAAATGAAATCCAATCAGATTCTTTACATTTAGCTGCGAAATATAGGTAATGAATTTCGAAATTTATGAACGGAGGATTCACTAACTTTCCCTGAAAAGATGCCTCAGTTTGGAAAATATCATCGCTTGAACCATCATATGAAATCTTATATAATTCATCGCCCCAACTAATATTCAATCCCTTGAAATTTTTGAATAAATCCCTCAAACTCCCTTCTAAAACTGATGGTATAGACCATCTATTTGTATGTATATACCTTTTGGATGACCGGTCATCGTCGTATCTATCATTAAACTTAAAATATATATCAGAGGCTTCCCTATATCTCAAAGTATATTTTAACAAAGCTTTAGAAGAAAAAAGTGAAATCTTTTCAAATTCTGAATCTATTTCTCTTTTGAAATCCTTTAAACTTTGAGAAATCGAAAACATATCAGGTTTTTTTTCGGAAAACTTTACTTCCATTTTTTCTTCTAATCCTTTCCCTTTACAAAACAAATTAACTTGAGAAACTACCTTAGGTGTAATAATGCTTTCTTTATTTGAGAACAAATCTTTTTCATGACCGAGTTCAGAATTCATTTTTTTATTTTCTAACAAAAGCTTATATTTTTTTCTCTTTTTTTTCTTTTTTTTATTTTTATTGATTTTTTTCTTATTCACATCAGACCCTGGAAAAGAAAATTTCTCCTGAACACGTTCTAACTTTTCCCCTCTCACTTGAATAAATTCTTCACTTGATTTTGATTCGGGAAATCTAATTTCCATTAGATCTCCCTGTACCCCCAGTTGATATACTATTTGTATTATTTGTATGATTATAATTCGAATTTGTTCTATTTGAAGATGAATTATTTGAAGTTGAACTAGCAGGCCTAGATGTATTTGAAGTCCCCCCTGTTCTATTTTGTCTTAATGCATTTGTAGTCTTTCTTTGTGTCATAATACGTTTTCTCCAACGATTGGAATATTCAGAATTTGGAGTTTTCAAAAATTGATATACATTTTGTTTAGTATTATCACATTTTTTCCTCACTGGATATTTATTCATTACTTCGTGAAAGGCGTTCCAACGTTTTACCTCCTCCCACTCTTTATGTTTGAAAAGTAATTGGTTTTCAGCCGAATTTATGTTATCAGTTATATCTCTAGTCATACTTAGTATTGCCAACATGCCATGTAAAACTACTGGTGCCTTTTGTTGTCTGATCAAATTTAAAATTGCATTTGCCAAAGAGTTCATTAATGCTTTCTCTACCCCCCTAATTTCTAATCTTAAGCGAGATGATCTCAGTAAAGCTTGACCCTCCAAATCTGATAAAAGTCTCACACTCTTCTTTCTTGTGTTCACTCTCTCTAAAGATGTAAGAAAATCCAACTCATAATCATGTATGGAATTTAATTCTTTCTCAATTTCACATTTTATTCCTATAGATTTCATCATAGTCCTTAATTGCATAGCAACCGTGACATCTTGTCGAGGTCCTTTCGCTTTTTGACCTAAAGCCACTGTTTCATTCGGAGCCACAGGATGAGAAAATTTATAAATATCCATATATTCATCATCTCTCACCTGCTTATGTAAATTTTCTTGCTCAATCTGCCCTATCGTCCTCTGGTCACTTAGTTGTCTGGCTAAAAGTTTCTCAGGGTTATATTGATTCTCCACCACAAAAGAAGAATGTTCTATTTTCCTTCTTTTTATCTCCCAAGGAAGTAACCCAAATTCTTCTTGAATTTTTCTTTTATTAGTTTTCGCCATCCCACAAATGAAATGAAAATGATGTGCTTTCTGATGAAATTATATTAAAATTCTAAATG
>JABSQI010000335.1 GCA_013215905.1 Legionellales bacterium
TTACTTGGATGGGAGTACCATATTGAACATGAGGATTGACTATCAAGGTTGTATCAGTTTGAGCTAATACTCCAAGAACATTACTAGTGGGGATAAGAAATGAGCCATTGGTACTTACAGTTCCAACTGATATAATATTTTCTTTAGCCCGATAATTGCCTACTGCTCTATTCATTTTATATAATGGTAGTTCTGTTGACTTAAATTTTTGATCAAACCCTAATGAGCCAATAGAAAATATTTTAAGCTCATAATTATTCTTTGAAAATGCGCTAATATTATTAAGGGTCATTGTTGTAATACTTGTGTTGTCAGTTTTTTTATACACACTTTTTACAAACAGACTTCTTTTCCCAGTTACGCTAAATGGATTATCTGCATCTTGAATATATTTTAAATCAGGAGGAGCAGCAGGTTTTAAAAATTTGTAATTTACAAATAAATATACATTATATTTATTTCTATCTAATATAACCCCTACTACATCTGGATTAATAAATTTACATTTACGCTTATCTATTTCATTACACACTAGCTCAATATTAGGCTCTAAGGTTTTACTAAGTTCTGTTAGGAAGAGTTCTGGACGCTCAACAAAAGTCAGCTTTTCCATTACAGCAGATGGGTTATCAAAAGTAAAAAAATCGTCATCGAAAGTAGCTATAAAACTACCAAGGTATTCTTCATGATAGAATAAATCTATTGGAGAATTTTCTTCAGTTGAAATATCACCAAAGCCTTCTGGGATCAACTCCTCTGCATATACTGAGAATGCTGATAATATAATTGTAAAAAAAAAATTATATGTTTTTTCAACTTATTAAATGTTCTTTTTCTACTCCAGCTGTGTTTTGTACTAAACTCACTGGTCTAGAAGAATTTTTTAGTGTAACTGTCTTCTTTGCTCCCGGGAAAACCATTTTACTTGCATATGTAATGCAATCATCTCCCTCACATTGTTTAATTTTCTCAATTTTAACTGTGGTATTACCGACATTCTGGATTACTAATTTTTTACCAGCTTTTTGTAGATTTACATTTGGCTGAGCATTTTTTGGCCTAACAATAACTAATGTATTTGTCCCAATCCCTACGTGTAATTTAAGTCCAACTGCCTTTTCATCTTCTAACTCTGCATTCTTAGATGGTAAAGGTGCAGTACTTGAATAAATTCTAAAAAATTGATCTGTACCTTTAGGCTGCATTCTTTTTAAAATTTTAACCTTTCGTGATTGACCTGGTTTTAAAATTAATTTCTTAGGAACAGTTATTACTTCATTTTTAGCAGCATCTCGAATTTCATTGTCTTTTTTACCAAGATCACCAACATGCTTCACAGCTATTTTAATAAAAGCTTTCTCATCACCATGGTTTGATAAACTTAAGTATTGAATTTTACTTGAAGAGGAAAAATCTATAACTTGCTCAGAAGATGCTAGCTTAGGACCTGCAAAAACATTACTACTAAAAATTAGTATTAATACGTTAATAAAACATAATTTTTTTATTTTAATTTGCATAATTATTTCCTCATTTAAAATGATAGATGGTATCTACTGATACCATCTATCATACATTATATTATCCAGAGTAAGGAGTAGTTGAAGCACTAAATCCAAAGTCATAAGTACCTGCTTTAGCAATACGAAGGTCTGCAACTGCAATACTCAAATGAAATTTAACCTGATTAGTACAGTTACTTCCACTTGAATTATTATCACTGTGATCTTTTAGTCCTTGAGCTTTTCCAGGCTTTAGAGCAACAGGATTTGCATCTTCAACACTAGCTACATAAAGAGTTGCTACAACCTGTCCCAAAGAAGCATTATATAAAGCAAAATCATTTCCTTTCACATAGCTCTTATCAGCTGTAATAGTCATGTCATAATCACCATCTTGATGTGTTGTAAAAATACATGCATTAGCTATTACTGTAGTTTCTAAAGGAATATTATTTGCAATTGAGTTTTCTATATCACTTCCTGATAATGTAACTTTTGCTGTAGCTCTTATACCAGTGATTATTGAATGATCTGGTATTACAACCTTAGTTTTAGCATCAGCAGCAAATACATTATTCACCATAACAAGACTTGATAAAGCATAAACGCTTAAAAATATTTTATTTAAAGTTTTCATTCTACCTCCATGTAAAAAACCTATATAAAAAACCTAGAATATTTTTTCAAAATTTGCAAGTGAGTTTGTCTAATTGGAATTATTTATAACTTATTGAAAATAATGTTTTTTTATTGTTTTACTAAAATATACAAAACAGCTAAAAATAAAATATCTATAGAAATTAATCTCTTAAAAACATAGACTATGGGCAAATATAATGATCCATATTAAATTAATTAATAATATTTTCATTAATTAGATATAACATAATACGAATTG